>NZ_MQSY01000045.1:0-166438 GCF_001921245.1 Aeromonas sp. YN13HZO-058
ATTCGAACCAGCGACCAATTGATTAAAAGTCAACTGCTCTACCGACTGAGCTAACGACCCATCTAAATCATTTTTTTACAAACTGGTGGTCGTTACTGGGATCGAACCAGTGACCCCCTCCTTGTAAGGGAGGTGCTCTCCCAGCTGAGCTAAACGACCTGAGATTCTTGAAATGATGGTGGGTCGTGCTTGATTCGAACCAGCGACCAATTGATTAAAAGTCAACTGCTCTACCGACTGAGCTAACGACCCATCTAAATCATTTTTTTACAAACTGGTGGTCGTTACTGGGATCGAACCAGTGACCCCCTCCTTGTAAGGGAGGTGCTCTCCCAGCTGAGCTAAACGACCTGGGAATTCTGTCTCCACCGAGTGGAGAAAATGGTGGGTCGTGCTGGATTCGAACCAGCGACCAATTGATTAAAAGTCAACTGCTCTACCGACTGAGCTAACGACCCTCACCACGACCAGTTCCGACTGCATTACTGCTTCGGCTCTGACGGCGGCCTATATTACGGATTTAAATTTCCGGTGCAACAGAAAATTCGTAATTTAAATCCGTTTGCTCACTGTGCGTACAAATGTGGGCTGTTTTTACAGTAGCGTTACGAAAACAGTGACATACAGCAATGTTACAGCTTGGCCAGACTCTGTTTGGCCAACTGGGCCGGCGAGGTGTTGGGATAGCCCTTGATCACCTGTTCATAGAAGGTTTTGGCTTCCGCCTTCTTGCCATCCAGCTGCGCCAGCATACCCAGCTTCAGCAGCGCATCGGCACGCTTGGGGGATTTGCTGTATTTGTTGGCCACGGTCGAGAACTGGGCCGAGGCACCGGCTCTGTCACCCTTGTTGAACAGCAACTGGCCGAGCCAGTAGTGCGCATTGGGAACATAGCCCGAATTGGGGTACTGCTTGATGAAGCCCTGGAAAGCCGGAATGGCTTTGTCATAGTTCTTCTCTTTGAGCACCATGTTGACCGCAGCGTCGTAGGCCTGATTCTCATCCTGATTGGTTGAGTAGTTGGCTGCGGCAGCCGGTGTAGCGGCAGCTGCAGGGGCCGCTGCCGCCGGAGCAGACTGCTGGCTGCTGGCGACCTTGTCGAGCTCCTGATAGAGCTGACGCTGGCGCTCTTGCGATTGTTCCATCTGGTAGGTCTGCTGCTCCAGCTGACCACGCAGCTCGGAAACCTCCCCTTGCAGGGAGTCGACCTGTTGCTGCAATTCAGCTTGCAGCCGCAGACGGGCATTGAGGGTGCGCTCCAGCAGGGCAACCCGATCTTCCAGGCTACCGGTGGGCACAATGGCGCCGTTGTTGCCGCTAAGGACAACCCCGCCACCCGAGTCACCGCCCAGATCGCTGACAGGAGCCGCCGCATGCGCATTCAGAGCAACCAATACGGCCAGCGCAACAACAGCTTGCTTGTACACAGATTTCATTCGGATCAAACCTTAGCGTTTAGTGCAAATAAAACGGCCAGCGCCATCGTCGCTCGCTTATACAGATTTCATTCGGATCAAACCTTGGCGTTTAGTGCAAATAAAACGGCCATCGAAATGGCCGCTTGCATATAAACGAACTTCGTTCGGTTCAAACCTTAGTAAACCAGAACCGCGCGGCGGTTTTTGGCAAAGGCATCCTCGGTGTGGGACATGTCCAGCGGCTTCTCTTCGCCATAGCTGACGATGGAGAGCTGCTCTGCCTGCACACCCAGGGTTTGCAGATACTTGGCTACAGCCTTGGCACGACGCTCGCCCAGGGCGATGTTGTACTCCGGAGTACCGCGCTCATCGGCGTGACCTTCGATCAGGACTTTAACGCTCGGGCGCTCGCGCAGGTAGCTGGCGTGGGCATCCAGCAGATCAGCGTACTGACCCTGGATATCGTAACCGTCGAACGGGAAGTAGATCACGTTGTCACGTTGCAGTGCTTCGAACTTCTGACGCATCTGCTCTTCCGGGGACAACATGCCGTTGGCGCCGCCGGTTTGTACACCGCCCATGCCGTCGGTCATACCTGACTCAGCGCCAGCGGCGTCAGAATCAGAAGAAGAACTACAAGCGGCCAGGGTGAACAGTGGCAGTGCGATGGCCAAACCCTTGAGCAGTTTATTGAGTTGCATGCTATTTCCTTAAACCTTTATAACAAAACAAAAAACAATTGGATTTTTATCAATTCAAGAAGGGCGACCAAGCTGGTGCACGAATTTCACCGCTACTGGTCGGAAGCACAGCCTTGAAGCGACCATCAGTCGACACCAACGCGAGACTCTTACGACCCTGATAGATGGTGGCATAAATGATCATGCTGCCATTGGGTGCCACACTTGGGGACTCGTCAAGTGCGCTCTGAGTCAGGACCAACTGGGCATTGTTTTCCATGTCCTGACGGGCAATACGGTATTGCCCCTGAACACGGGTTACCATCACCATGATTTTGCCATCAGGAGTAATGGATGCACCCTGGTTGGATTCACCTTCCCAAGTCATCCGGCGAGTCATACCAGTCGCCAAATTTACGCTATAAATCTGGGGTTTGCCACCACGTTCAGAGGTGAACAACAAATTTTGCCCGTCCGGCAGCCAGGAGGGTTCGGTGTCGATCACCCGGCTGGTAGTCACCCTGGTCAGCTGCTTGCTAGCGACATCAACCACATAGAGGTTCGGTGAACCATCTTTGGAGAGAACGATAGCCAGACGACGACCATCAGGAGACCACTCCGGCGCCCCGTTGATACCACGGAAGCTGGTGATCAGGCTGCGCTGCTGGGTGTAGATATCCTGCACGTAGATTTCGGATTTCTGGTTCTCGAAACTCACGTAGGCCAGCTTGCTGCCATCCGGCGACCAGGAGGGAGACATCAGCGGCTCGCGGGAGCGCAGCAGGGTCTTCTCGTTGTAGCCGTCGTAATCAGAAATGCGCAGCTGATACGGGAACTGGGTACCCTGCTGCACGGAGACGTAAGCCAGACGGGTCAGGAAGGCACCACGCTCGCCAGTCAGACGCTCATAGACGATATCGGAGATGCGGTGGGCAAACTGGCGCATCTGGGCACCCGGGATGGTTGCCATGCGGCTATCCAGGATGTAACCGTTGCTCTCGCCACCTTGCGCCTTGGCCAGCTGACCTTTCAGCACATCGACCAGCTCGAAGTTGATCTTGTAAGTGCCGTCACCGACTGCCGAAATGGAACCCACCACCACGGCTTCAACCCCTTGGGAAGCCCAGGGCGCGAAGTTGATCTCGCTGCTGCTGCTCGGGGTCTGCGGCATCTGGCCACGGGCCAGCGGCTTGAACTTGCCGCTGCGCATCAGGTCGTTGGAGACCACTTCCGCGATGTCCTGCGGCAGCTGCCCGTTGCCTTCCCACTTGAAGGGGGCGACGGCGATGGGGCGTGCGCTATCAATACCGCCGGTGATGACGATGTCCAGGGCCGCCTGGGCACTCTGGCCCAGCAACAAACAGCCAACCAAAGCAAAAAATACTTTTCTGATCATGGCTTAAATACTCGGTTCCAATAAAAATGAGCGGTTAAATTCCTTTCTCTGCGAGACGCTGCCAACCACTTGTAAACAACCTCGTTTTATCACGCTTAGATACTCGGTTCTAACTTCAGGTTAAATTCCTTCAACATCTCGAATGCCGCAGGATCCTTCGGCACTGGCAGTTGATTGGCTTTCAGGACAGCTGCCTTACCGGAACGACAGACCGCCGGGTCACCCTGGCCGTTATCTACCGATATGACAAAGCCACTGCTCGCAAGACGTACGCCGATAGTACATGTTTTGCCCCGCATGGTGGGATCCAAAATCATATACCGCTCAACAGTGGCCTTGATGAGCGCCGCATACTTGTCGACTTCGCCCTGCGCTGCTGCCGATGCTGCCTGACTGCGGGCATTCGCCTCAGCCGCCAGCTGCTGCTGCATCATCTCTTCCATCTCTTTTTGCAGCTTGGCCTGCTCGGCTGCTTTACGCTTGCGCTCAGCCGCGATCTTGGCCTGCTTGTCGGCCTCTGCCTTGGCTTTCTTCTCTGCGTCAGCTTTTGCCTTTTTGTCAGCCTCTTCCTTGGCCTTCTTCTCGGCGTCGGCTTTGGCTTTTTTCTCAGCCTCTGCCTTGGCTTTCTTCTCGGCTTCGGCTTTGGCCTTCTTGTCAGCTTCCGCTTTCTTGGCCTTGGCTTCTGCCGCCTTGGCCTTCTCCTCGGCCTCTTTCTTCTCTTGTTCCTTTTTCTTCTTCAGCGCCAGCGCCTTGCTTTCGGCTTCCGCCGCTTTACGCTCGGCTTCGGCCTTCTTGGTCTTCTGCTCTTCCAGCTTGCGGGCTTCCTCGGCTTTTTGGGCCTTCTCTTCCGCCTGCTTCTGCTCGGCCACTTTCTTCTGCTTCTCGGCCTCGGCCTTACGGGTGGCCTCTTCGGCCTGCTTGCGCTTGGTCTCGGCGATACGAAGCTGCTCCTGTTTCTGAGCCAGCTCGCGCTTGGCGAGATCCGTGTCTTCCTTATCCTTCTCTTTCTCTACCTTCTGAGGCTTGGGCTGAGATTTCTGCTGCTGGATCTGCTTGGCCTGTTCGTTGAGGAAGTTCTCATCGAGCATGACGGCATTGACGATCTGCCCCTTCGATTCGGGTCGCTTCGGTTTGCTGAAATCGAGCCCGACAAACAGGATGATGCCGATGATCAGGTGCAGCAGAAACGACGCGATGAGATAACCGGAAATACCACGCTTCACATCCATCTCCGTTAGTTCACCGGATCTGTCATCAGGCCAACCTGAGGCACGCCCGCATTCTTGAGGGCCACCATCAACAGGATCACCTCTTCGTAGCGAACGGCCTTGTCACCCGCGACCACCACGGGGGCATTCTGGTTGATCGCCAGATAGCCCATGGCTTTTTCGGTGATGTATTGCTGCATCGCCTCTGGCGTACCGCTTGGCACCGGCTCATCATCGGCTTCGCCAGCCTTGATGACATATTCGCCTTCGGTATTGACGCTGACGATGAAGGGCGGCTTGGCATCTTCCGGCAACTGCTCGGACTCAGCCTGTGGCAGATCCACCTTGACCCCTTGCGTGATCACCGGCGTGACCGCCATAAAGATGATAAGCAGCACCAGCATGACGTCGATATAGGGAACCACGTTGATCTCGGCCACCTTCTTGCGCCGGATCCGCTGATAGGTTTGCATTACTGATCACCCTGCTGCTGTGCAATTTGACGGTTCAGAATGGTGGTGAACTCGTCCATGAAGTTGGCGTAGGCGTTTTCCAGCCGCTCGACCTTGTTGGAGAAGCGGTTGTAGAAGATAACCGCCGGGATCGCGGCAAACAGACCCATGGCGGTGGCGATCAGCGCTTCCGCGATACCCGGTGCCACCATCTGCAGGGTGGCCTGTTGCACCTGACCGAGGGCGATAAAGGCGTTCATGATCCCCCATACGGTACCGAACAGACCGATATAGGGGCTGATGGAGCCGATGGTCGCCAGCACCGGCAGGTTGGATTCCAGTTCATCCACCGCACGGGAGAGAGAGACGCGCATGGCACGGTAGGTACCGTCCATCACCGCATCCTGACCACGGGCACCGGCCTTGAGCAAGCGGGCATACTCCTTGAAGCCGGAGTAGAAGATATCTTCCATGCCTTCGATGTCATCGCGGCGGGAAGAGGACTCCTGATAGAGTCGATTGAGATCGACTCCTGACCAGAAGCGATCTTCAAACTGTTCCGATGCGAGATTGGCCGCCTTGATCGCCTTGGAGCGCTGGATAATCAGCGCCCACGAGACAATAGACATGCTCATCAGGGTCATCATGACCAGTTTTACCAACAGGCTGGCTTGCCAAAACAGGCCAATAAACGAAATTTCAGCGTGCACTTAACAGCACTCCCTTGATTTTTTCAGGTATAGCTACAGGTTTCATTTGCGGATGACTGACACAGGCTATCTGTACCATGGCCTGGGTGATCAGTCGTCCATCAGCCGCCAGGATCTGCTGCGAAAAACGCAGGGATGCGCGTTTCACTTCAATCACTTGCGTTAATACAGTTAAAAGTTCATTAAAACGGGCCGCCGAGCGGAAATCGATCTCAGTTCGGCTCACCACGAAGGCATATCCCTCCTGCAGCCAGACGTCCTGTTCGACCCCTTTGGCACGAAGAAACTCGGTGCGAGCGCGTTCCATAAACTTGAGATAATTGGCGTTGTAGACGATGCCCCCGGCGTCGGTGTCCTCGTAGTAGACACGCACCGGAAACTCAAAGACTTCCCCCATAACAATCTGTGATCCATTCGACAGTCAGATGGGGGGCTATCATAGCGCAGGGCTGAATAGGAAAGAAGCAGGGGGAGACAGGGAAATCCTGCCTCCCCCCGTTTTTTATGAAAGGAAATATGAATGTGTCAGCCAGAGGCCATACAACAAACTGGGCCAGGCGAGCCAGGGGTTGAACAGCACACGTCCGGGCAGGCTTTTCAGATGAAAGCCAAGCCCGTTAAGTACGCCACAACAGACGGCCCACATCAGCCAGGGAGCAAGCCAGTGGCCATGCTCGCTGGTGTTGGCCGCGATCAGATTGGGGGCCTGTAAAATAGCGACGGCCAACAAGGCCGCCGCGAGTAACATCAACCCCTGCCACGGCTGGCGCTCCAGTGGAGCGGCCAGCCTGGCGAGTCGATCACTTGTTTTCATCGATCTGACGATCCATGTTCTCGGTGTGTTCCAGCCACAGCGCATTGATGATGCCAAATGCACAGGCCAGCAACAGCCCCAGGATCCAGGTGAAATACCACATTGTCAGCGCACCTCTTAATAGAGAGATTGTTGGTTATCTTCGATGTGCTTGTTGGTTACCCGGCCAAACATCTTGATGTAAGTCCAGAGGGTGTAACCCAGCACAATCGGTACGAAGATCGCTGCAGCCACAGTCATCACCTGCAAGGTGTTGAAGGAGGCGGTAGCATCCCACATGGTCAGGCTCAGTGACGGCTCAAGGCTTGAGGGCATCACGAACGGGAACATGGAGAAACCGGCGGTGAGGATGACCCCGGCAATCGCCAGCGAGGAGCTGGTAAACGCCAGCCAGCCGATGTTCATGCGGGCAAACAGCGCAGTCAGCAGGCTCATGGCCAGACCCAGTACAGGAGCGGCCACCATCCACGGATAGAGGGTGTAGTTGTTCATCCAGGCGCCAGCCTGCAGGACAACTTCCTTGTTCATCGGGTTGGATACCGCGTCGGTCGCGGCGGCCTTGACGATGACATACCCTTCCATACCGCTTACCCACCAACCCGCGGCAGCAAACAGCACCAGAGTCACCAGTGAGCAGATCATGGCGGCAGTGCGGGAACGTGCCAGCACTTCACCATCGGTCTTCATCATCAACCAGGTTGCGCCCTGGGTGAGCAGCATGAACAGGCTCACCAGACCAGCCAGGATACCGAACGGGTTAAGCAGGCCGAAGAAGTTGCCGTGATAGGTCAACATCATGAACTGGTTAAACTCGAACGGAACACCTTGCAGCAGGTTGCCAAAGGCCACACCAAAGACGATGGGCGGCACGGCACTACCGGCGAACAAGGCCCAATCCCAGTTGCTGCGCCATTTGGCATCAGCACGCAGCGAGCGGTACTTGAAACCGACCGGACGCAGGAACAGCGCCATCAGCGTCAGGATCATGGCGATGTAGAAGCCGGAGAAGGTCGCGGCATACACCATCGGCCAGGCGGCGAACAAGGCACCACCGGCAGTGACCAGCCAAACCTGGTTTCCTTCCCAGTGCGGCCCCATGGTGTTGAGCATCACGCGGCGCTCGACATCTTTCTTGCCGACGAACGGGAGCAGTGCGCCTACCCCCATGTCGAAGCCGTCAGTGATGGCAAAACCGATCAGCAGTACGCCGACCAGAGCCCACCAGATGACACGCAGAGTTTCGTAATCAAACATGGTCGCTCTCCTTATGCCTTGAGCTGTTCAAAGTGATACTTGCCAGTCTTCAGGCTGCTGGGGCCAAGGCGGGCATACTTGAACATCAGGTACATCTCGATAACCAGAAGTACGGTATAGAACAGGCAGATACCGATCAGAGAGAACCAGATTTCAGCTGCAGGCAAGTTGGATGCAGACAGGGAAGTCGGCAACACCTCGGCAATGGTCCACGGTTGGCGACCATATTCAGCCACAAACCAGCCGGCTTCAATCGCGATCCACGGCAGCGGGATACCCCACAGCAGACCCTTGAGCAGCCACTTGCGCTGGCCGATCTGATGACGGGCACTGTCATAGAAGGCCATACCGATCAGCACCAGCATCAGCATGCCGACGGCAACCATGATGCGGAAGGCGAAGAACAGCGGCAGTACCTGCGGGATGGAGTCATCCACCGCGGCCTTGATCTGATCGTCAGTCGCATCGGTCACGTTGCTGGTGTAGCGCTTGAGCAGCAGACCGTAGCCCAGATCCTGCTTCACTTCGTCGAAGCGAGCGCGGGTCTCGTCAGACTTGTCACCGGATTGCAGCTTGGTCAGCAGGTCGTAAGCGGTCATACCGTTGCGGACGCGCAGTTCGTGCTCGCTCTTCAGATCCTTCAGACCGGTGACCTGACCGTCCAGAGAACGGGTCGCGATAATGCCCAGTGCATAGGGGATCTTGATGGCGTAGTCGGTGCGCATCTCTTCCTGATTCGGAATACCGAACAGGGTAAATGCGGCCGGAGCAGGTTCAGTTTCCCACTCGGCTTCGATAGCGGCCAGTTTCACCTTCTGCACTTCACCGGTCTCGTAACCGGATTCGTCACCGAGGATCAGCACGGACACGATGGAAGCCATACCGAACGCGGCGGCAATGGCGAAGGAGCGACGGGCAAACGCCACATCACGATTCTTCAGCAGGTAGTAGGAGGAGATACCCAGCACGAACATGGCGCCACAGGTATAGCCAGCCGCCACAGTGTGGACGAACTTGACCTGGGCAACCGGGTTGAGCACCACGTCAGCGAAGCTCATCATCTCCATCCGCATGGATTCGAAGTTGAACTCGGCACCAACCGGGTTCTGCATCCAGCCGTTGGCGACCAGGATCCAGAGGGCGGAGAGGTTGGTACCCAGCGCCATCAACCAGGTGGCAACCAGATGCTGCTGCTTGCTCAGACGATCCCAACCAAAGAAGAACATACCGACGAAGGTGGACTCCAGGAAGAAGGCCATCAGCCCCTCGATGGCCAGCGGGGCCCCGAAGATATCGCCGACATAATGGGAGTAGTACGCCCAGTTCGTCCCGAACTGGAACTCCATGGCCAGGCCTGTGGTGACCCCCAAGGCAAAGTTGATACCAAACAACTTACCCCAGAATTTGGTCATGTCCCGGTAGATGGTGTTGTTGGTCATCACATAGACGGATTCCATGATCGCCAGGAGAAAAGCCATTCCCAGCGTCAGGGGTACAAACAAAAAGTGATAAAGGGCCGTCGCAGCGAACTGGAACCGCGATAGGTCTACCACATGCTCAGCAATCATGATGTTTCCTCACCGATTATTGGCACGGCTATTTTAAGTTTTAAGCACAAAGCTTCCGTTGGAGGTTATCGAATGAGCCTCATTGAGACATGTCACAACAAAACGCGTTCAGTAACCACTGACATTAACAACAAGGCAATACGAGAACACAAACAAAGCTAATGTTTAACAATTACAAAACAATCAGCCTGAATTTATTCTCGCCCATGATGACCGAGTTTTTATATCACCTTTATTTGATTGAAATCAATGTAAAAGGACCCGCCATACATGGCTTTAAAAGGCATTTTTAATCTATTTCACGATTATTGACGCGAGCCGGATCACAAAACATGACAAATCGTAAAACATTGATTTAAATCAATTTAAGAATTTAACATCCCGCCACCCCGTTTAATTTGAAAAGCGTGGATGACGCGCCTTTTCCCATGTTATCCGGGTCAGGCGATCTGATTCGAAAACTCAATTTAAAACTGCAAAGAATGCATACTCATGCGAACCAATTTCATCAATCAAGACATTAGATAAACTAATTTGAAAAGTGCAATTTTTCTTGTTTGCCCGGGTCGGTTCGAACTCCTACAATGCGCCTCGCAGTGAGGGCATACCCTTGGATACAGGCCGGTTAATCTGGGTTCACGGTACGTATTCGACGATCAATTTGAACCTGTCTATTGGAATCGAAGATGAAAAAGTTTGTTGCTAAAACCATCCGTTACTACAAGCTTTCCTTTGTTCAGCTCTATCAAATGAACCGACTCTGAGAGCTCGCGACGGCTCAACTGTTTATTTTCCGGTCTGTGTCCAGACGCACTCACTGTCTGTGAACATCCATCCTGAATTGTCTTTGCCCACCGCATCCGCCGTGGGCTTTTTTTTTGCCAGGATAATAAAAAACCGCCTTTGACGGCGGTTTCATATTCAAACGACTGTTTTTACTTCTCATCTGGTCGCTGAAGACCGAAATGAGCGTAGGCTCGTGTGGTCGCAATCCGTCCTCTGGGTGTACGTTGCAGATACCCCTGCTGGATCAGATAAGGCTCCAGCACATCTTCGATAGTATCTTTCTCTTCCCCGATCGCGGCGGCCAGATTATCGAGACCCACCGGGCCCCCCATAAACTTGTCTATCACAGCCAACAATAACTTGCGGTCCATGAAGTCAAACCCTTCGTTATCGACATCCAGCATGTCCATGGCGCGGGCCGCGATGGGGCCATCGATGCGGCCATCGGATTTCACCTGGGCAAAATCGCGCACCCGCCTTAACAAACGGTTAGCAATCCGCGGCGTGCCGCGAGAGCGACGTGCGACCTCAATGGCACCATCTTCCGTCATCTCGAGTCCCAGGCAGCGGGCACTGCGGGAGACGATATCGGTCAGATCCTTGACGTTGTAGAACTCCAGCCGCTGGACGATGCCGAAGCGATCCCGCAGCGGGCTGGTGAGTGAACCGGCCCGGGTGGTGGCGCCAATCAAGGTGAAAGGAGGCAGATCCAGCTTGATGGAGCGGGCCGCAGGCCCCTCCCCGATCATGATGTCGAGCTGGTAATCCTCCATCGCCGGATAGAGCACCTCCTCCACCACCGGACTGAGGCGGTGGATCTCGTCGATGAACAGCACATCGTTCGGTTCGAGGTTGGTGAGCAGCGCCGCCAGATCCCCCGCTTTCTCCAGCACCGGGCCGGAGGTGGTCTTGATATTGACCCCCATCTCGTTGGCGACGATGTTGGCGAGGGTGGTCTTGCCCAGACCCGGCGGGCCAAAGATCAGCAGGTGATCGAGCGCCTCGCCCCGCTGGCGCGCCGCTTCGATAAAGATCTCCATCTGCTCGCAGACGGTATCCTGACCGGTGTAGTCAGCCAGCTTCTTGGGGCGGATGGCCCGATCGATAATCTCATCCTCGCGCGCGGCGCTTGATGAGATAAGACGGTCTGCTTCAATCATCAACTACCTCACACCAGGCTACGCAGGGATTCACGGATGATCTCTTCCACCGACATCCCCTCTTTGGCGATCTTGCTGACAATCTGGCTCGCCTGCTGCGGCTTGTAACCGAGAGCCACCAGCGCACTGGCCGCCTCTTCGGTCACATCCGGCGCACGCAATTCGGGCTCACTGGCTGGCAAGGTGACTAGGGCCGGAGAGAAGAGATCGTGGCTGACCCAGCCCTTGAGCCGATCTTTCATCTCCACCACCAGCCGCTCGGCGGTCTTCTTGCCGACACCCGGCAGTTTGACCAGGGAGCTTATCTCTTCGCGTTCGACACTCAGCACGAACTGGGTAGCGGTCATACCGGAGAGAATGGCCAGCGCCAGCTTGGGGCCGACCCCGTTGGTCTTGATCAGCTCGCGGAACAGCGCCCGCTCCTGCTTGTGGTTGAAACCATAAAGCAGCTGGGCATCTTCGCGCACCACGAAGTGAGTATGGATGGCCGCCTCCTTGCCGATCTCCGGCAAATCATAGAAGCAGCTCATCGGCATCTGCACCTCATAGCCAACCCCGCCCACTTCCAGCAGGACCTCGGGGGGCTGCTTTTCAATGACAATGCCTCTCAAGCGACCAATCACGGCTCTCTCCTCACCAATACAGCTATTCGTAAATTGGCTCATAGCATAAAGAATAACTGGATAAGTATCCAGCATAGGGCCGTGACAGGGGCGTCGTCAGAGAGGCTTTTTATTCAATTAGCCACCATGCTTGATCGGGTGCAGCCCGTGCACGGGATGTTTCAACACCGCAGCGGACCCTGACCGGGGGATAAACCACTACACTAAACCCGTTCGGAACCGAACATGGTGCCAATGTCGATACCAAGGAAGGCCATCACATGAAAATTGTTACCACCGCCAATCTGGGTCTTGCCATCTTGCTCGGCTGCACGCTGGGCATGGGGATCGTGGGCTGGTATGGCAGCCAGCGGCTTGCCGACCTGCTCTCCTATGTGCTGGGCGCCGCCTGGCAGACCGCCGATGGCGCCATGGAGGGTTCGATAGAGCTGGGCAATCAGCAGCTCTATATCCAGAAGATGCAAAACGGCGCGCCGCTCAATCGGGCCGAACTCGATGCTGCCAAGGCTGCAACCGATGATGCGCTGGCCCGGGTCAGCCAGGGCCAGCTGATCGATAGCGCGGCCCTTGCCACCATGGATCAGCAGAAACAGGGCTATCAACAGCAGCAAGAGAAGCTGCTGGCGCTTTATCAGGCCTATACCGAGGCGGATCAGGCGCTGCATCAGAACGCCGACCTGATGGCCCGTCTCTCGACCCAGCTGGAGGTGATCGGCGATGGCGCTGTGGAGGCGCTGACCCAATCCCCCGACCAGACCATCAGCTGGAACAGCGGCCTCTCTACCCGCTGGGAAGCAGCCGACGGGGGGATGGAGTCCAACATCGGCTTTTTGCGCCAGCTCTATGCGCTGGAGAAGATGCGCAGACAGGGGGTCACGGCGGCGATCAAGGCCGAGCTGAAAGAGGCGACCGATTTCTACCACGAAGCGATCGACAGCATGCTCGGCACCGGGCTGTTCGATATCGAGGGAACCGGCGAATTTGCTGGCAAGACACTGTCGGCAGAGTATCGCGCCCTGCTGACCCGACATCAGCAATTGATGGGGCAGTGGATCGAGGCACTCGGCAGCTATCAGGCCCAGCAGGCTCTCTATGAGGCCAGTGCCGACCAGCTGAAACAACAACTGGTTGCCATCGAGGCGAGCGGTGATGCCACCGTCGAGGATCAGGTCACCCAACTCAACGGCATCATCAGCCAGACCCGCGCCCTGCTGCTCGGTGGCCTGTTGCTGAGCCTGATCATGGTCACTCTCTGCGGCTTCTGGCTGACCCGCAAGCTGGTGACGCCGCTGCTGCAAGTGGACAAACGGATGCAGGATATCGCCGCCGGCGAGGGGGATCTCAACGCACGCATCAACCTGCAACGGGATGACGAGATCGGTTCGCTGGCCAACAGCGTGGATCGCTTCATCGAAAAATTGCAGAAGATGATCAGCTCCACCATGGACAACAATCAGCACATCAGCGAACACGTCCACACCTCGGTCAACCGGGTGGAAGCGATCAGCCAGAGCAGCCGCCAGACCGCCGAACACGCCCAGGCCCTGCACCACGACAGCGAACAGATGGTGCAGGTAGCGACCACCATCTCCGACAACTGCAGCATGGCGGCCCAGAATGCCAACGAGGTGCGCCAGCTGACCACCGAGAGCAGCCAGTACGTCGCCTCGGCCAGCGCGGGCATGCAGCGGGTGGTACAGGAGGTGGGCGAGTGCGCCGTCGCCATCAACTCCCTCAAGGAGCAGGCGAGCCAGATTGGCCAGATCATCTCCACCATCAGCGGCATCTCGGAGCAGACCAACCTGCTGGCCCTCAATGCGGCCATCGAAGCGGCCCGGGCGGGCGAAATGGGGCGCGGCTTTGCGGTGGTGGCGGACGAGGTGCGCACCCTGGCCAATCGCACCGCCACCTCCAGCGCCGAGATCAGCCAGGTGATCAGCAGCATCCAGCAGCAAACCGAGACCGCCTACCTGATGATGCAACGCAACCTCAAGACGGTGGAGTCCGGCATGCAGGACTCCGAGAACACCAAGCAGATCCTGTTCAAGGTGGAAGGGGCCATCGACCAGCTGGCCGACATGGTGCAACAGGTGGCGGATGCCACCGGACAGCTGTCACACACCCTGAGCCACTCCTCCGACAAGGTCTCCGGCATCAGTCTGCAAGCCAGAACTGGCGAACAGGAGGCGCAGGAGTGCCTGCAGCTCGCCTCCTCGCTCCATCAGGCCAGCCTGCTGCAACAGCGCCTGCTCTCCCAGTTCCGGGTGTAGCCAGCGCCCGCCGAACCCGGCGCAAAAAAATGCCAGTCCGCGTGAACGGACTGGCATTTGCTTTTCTGCGGGCCGGACACACCATCCAGCCATCGGCGAGTTACTGGCGAACCAGACGGTAGATGGCGTAGCCCGGGTGCTTCTCGTCATCCATCGGCAGGGTGGACTGATAGGCCAGATCCTTGCCTGCCAGCGCCTTGGCCTCTTCACGGGGCGATGAGTAGAGACGGACATCCACCCCGGCAGGCAGCGCCTTCATGTGCCAGTTGTTGTCGGCAGCCGGGCTGAATCCTTGCGGATTGCTGGCGGAACGGGATTTCAGATATTGGGCGACGATTTCGCGCGTCTCGAAGGGATCTTCATGCACGATATTGCTGCCATCCACACCCGGGAAGTGGCCGCCCCCGCTGGCGCGGTAGTTGTTGGTCACCACATAGAACTTCTGGGCCGGATCGATGGGCTGGCCGTTGAAGGTCAGGTTGCTGATCCGCTGACCCTCGCTCACCTTCTCCCCCTCCTTGTTGTAACGGGCGGGCTGGGTGATATCCACCTCGTAGTTCACTCCGTCGATCACATCGAAGTTGTAGGTGGGGAACTTCTCGTTCACCAGCCACTGCACCTCGCCCTTGGCCGGATCAACCCAGTTGAACTGACCGGCACTCATTTCCAGCCACTCCTTGACGGTGGCACCGTTCACCTCGACCACCTGCAGGGTGTTCGGGTAGATGTAGAGGTCGGAGACGTTGCGCAGGGAGATATCCCCCGCCGTCACATAGGTGAAATCGGTAATGCCGTTGCGACCACCACGGAACGGGGCGGCGGCGGAGAGGATCGGATAGGACTCCTTGAGCAGGCCATCCTTTTGCAACTGCTCGGCATGCTGGCGCTGGGCATCGCTCACCAGCTGCACCGAGGGGTCATCCTGCACCAGCGCAAAAAAGCTGTGGATGGAGGAGGTGATCTTGCCGAGCGGGCGATCCAGCCACTGGTTGGTCGCGTCGTGATCCGCCTTGACCAGAGCCACTACCTGCTCGTCTACCTTGCTCCCTTCGCTGGAATCGATCTGGCGCAAGGCTGATTGGCTCTGCTTCACCTGCCACTTGCCAGCCACCTGCTCCAGCTTGAGATCGATGATCCCCAGATGGTTACCCCAGAAGCCCGGCATTACGGTGGGAATCCCGTTCAGGGTGCCCGCCTGATTATCCACCAACGGCAGATCCGGGAAGTCGCCGGGGAAGTTCTTGTGGGCATGGCCCAGCATCAGGGCATCGATCCCCTCGACCTTGGCCAGATGCCAGGCCGCGTTCTCCATCATGGCTTCGTAGCTGCCGGCATTGATGCCGGAGTGAGCGACCACCACCACCACGTCGGCCCCCTTGGCGCGCAGTTCGGGCACATAGTGGTTGGCGGTTTCGACCATGTCGGCCACCACCACCTTGCCTTCCAGATGACGCTTGTCCCACTGCAGCACCTGCGGCGGCGTCAGCCCCAGAATACCGACCTTGACGGTCTGCGGCTGCCCCTTGTCATCCTTGACCTGACGCTCCAGCAGCAGATAGGGGGTGAACTTGTTGCCGCTCCAGTCGATCTTGCCATTGCTATCACGCTTGAAGGCATCCCCCTCAAACACGTTGGCGTTGACGTAGGGGAAGTTGGCCCCTTTAAGGATCTTGCCCAGATAGTCGAGGCCGTAGTTGAACTCGTGGTTGCCGAGGTTGCCCACGTCATAACCCAGCTCATTCAGAGCCTTGATGGCGGGATGGGCCTGCTTGTCGAGGTAGCCGGCCCCCGATTGCTCGAAAATGTAGTCCGCCAGCGGCGAGCCCTGGATCAGGTCACCGTTGTCCAGCAGCAGGTTGTTAGGGTTCTCGGCGCGGGCGGCGCGGATCAGCAGGGCGGTACGGGAGAGACCGAATTTGCGATCTTCCTTGTTCTGGTAGTAGTCATAGCCCAGCACATTGGAGTGGATATCGGAGGTCTGGATCAGCCGCAGCGAGACGGCACCGGGCTGCTCCTGCTTTTCTGCACCACAGGCAGACAGCAGCATGATGGAGGCAATGACGCCCAGCTTCATGGTTCTATTCACTGGATTTTCCTTATTTTTATCTAGCAAGTCACAAGGATGGAAAATTTCACCGGAGAATATGCCACAAACTGGCATCTTGATTAATTTTTATGAAACCGGGCAGCACAATGCCCGGCCCCCTGCTAACCCCCCAGAGCGAGTTGCAGTGCCAGTGTCAGCATGATAATGCCGACCAGCAGGTCGATCCCCCGCTGCACCCGGCTGCGTGCCAACCAGGGCGCCAGTGCCGCCGCCCCCAGCGCCAGCGAGTAGAACCACACCAGCGAGGCCAGCATGGCCCCCGCCGCAAACGCTGGACGCAGGGACTCATTTACCTGACTACCCAGCGAGCCGAGCAGCATCAGGGTATCGAGATAGACGTGAGGGTTGAGCAGCGTGACCCCCAGCGTCATCGCCAGCACGCTTTTGGCCCCCATCAGCCGGGCTGAGTCGGCCAACCCCTCTCCCTTACCGCGCCAGGCACTGAGCAGGGACCGACCGCCAAACCAGCCGAGAAACAGCACCCCGCCCCAAGTGAGCAGCGCCATGCCGAGGGGGCTGGCGGCCAGCAGATTGGCCCCGCCAAATACGCCGATGGCAATCAGGACGAGATCGCAGCCGCTGCAGAGCGTGGCGCTCAGCAGATGGTGATTGCGATGGATGCCCCGGCTCAGCACAAAGGCATTCTGGGCACCGATGGGGATGATCATGGCAAGGCCAATGGTGAAGCCTTGCAACGTCGTAGCGAGCAGCATGAGAGTACCGTCCGAAGTGATGAATGAACGGCACTATAGCTAGGGGGAAGCATCCAGAGAAATGCGTTGATTTACTGATTGATTCATTTTGCTAATGATGGCCGCCACAGCCATCCGCTATTCAATCCCTTGTCAATTACCGGATCTGACAATTGTGACCCTCGGAGTGCGGCAGGAGAATCGGTTGTGTCTGTCGGGCTCCGGCCTACTGCAGCACGCTGGGGAAGTTGGTGACCACAACCTGCTCCAGATTGGGCAGCAACAGCCCGGTGCCAACGCCCTTGGCAATGGCCTGATAGCGGTTCATGGAGCCGGTTTTGCGGGTGACCTGATTGAGGTGGTAATTGACCGTGCGCTCGGTGATCCCGAGGATGCAGGCGATCTCGCTGGAGGTCTTCCCTTCACTGGCCCAGAACAGGCACTCGGTCTCACGCTCGGTCAGAGGCTCTTTGCCCGCACTGTCCATCATGCTGAACCGCACCACCCGAATGGCCGCATCGAAGATGTAATTGGACATCCAGGAGAGGATCGGCGAGGACTCCAGCAGCAGATCGCTCGAGGCCCGCTCGGCCGTGATGAAGGAGAGAATGCCGTTCTCCCCGGCTGCGCCGTGCAGGGGGAAGGAGATGCCGTTGCGCAACCCGAACTCGGCTGCCAACCCCATCACATCCATGCTCCCCTCTTGCAGAAAGCTGGCTCGCTCATCGAGGCGATTCCAGTAGATGGGCAGCGTCTGCTTGCGCGCCAGCTGGATCACCGGATCGCACGCCAGCATGTTGTTCTCGGTATAGGCCTGCACCCAGGAGTCGGGGCAGCGGTTGAACAGCACCACCTTGGGCCTTTGCATCGACATCGGCAGGATCAGGGCAAAGCGGTAGTAGTCGTAGCCCATCCCGAGCGTAAAGCGACCAATCAATTCGGCCAGACAATTGCCATCTGTCACCGAAGTGAAATGTTCGAGGTACTCAAGCAGTTGGTCTCTGTTCATATGAAAGCCCCCTTGGCCAGACATGTGATTATAACGGCGAATAGCAAGATAGAGGGTCCAAAATGTTGGTTTTCAAAGGAAAATTGAGAGAACACCCACGAAATGAGGTGGAAAATGAACTCTATCGCTTTCGAAATCGCGTCTTTTCCGACCGGCTCGGCTGGGATGTGGAGTCGCATCGTGGCCTGGAGCGTGACAGCTTTGACACGCCAGACACCCACTGGGTGCTGATCGAGGACGAGCAAGGCGTGTGTGGCTGCATCCGGCTGCTCAACTGTGCCGATGCCTATATGCTGCCCACCATCTTCCCCACCGCCCTTGCTGGTGAACGCGCACCACGCAGCTCAGATGTCTGGGAACTGACCCGTCTGGCTATCGATGCCCAGCGCGCTCCGCGCATGAACAACGGCGTCAGCGAACTCACTTGCGTCATCTTCCGCGAGGTTCATGCCTTCGCCCAGGCCCACGGGATCCGCGAACTGGTCGCCGTCGTCAGCCTGCCGGTGGAGCGCATCTTCCGCCGCCTCGGCCTGCCTATCGAACGACTCGGCCACCGTCAGGCGGTCGATCTGGGCGCGGTGCGGGGCGTTGGCATCCGCTTCCATCTGGATGAACGCTTCGCGCAGGCGGTCTCCCAACCTCTGCTGGGCCATTATCAAACCAGCCATTATCCACTGCTGCAGCCGTCACTGGCGCTGGCAGTCCACTCATAAAAAATCCCGGGAAAACAGACCCGGGATAAACAGATCGCTATGATCCCGCAGGGCTACCCCACGCGGCACCAGAGAGTATCCTCCCTCAGTGGCCTGACCACTACTGTCAAAAATCACAGCACCGCCCCTATTTCAGCCACCATTGTTGTCCCGGCCTGGCTGACGTAGAGTCAGCCCTGATACAACGGGAGGGACGCAATGAAAGAGCTGGATTACAAACTGCTGCGGGCACTGGATGCGGTGCTGCAGGAGCAGAACTTCGATCGGGCGGCCAAGTCGCTCCATATCACCCAGTCGGCCATCTCCCAGCGGATCAAGCAGCTGGAGCAACAGTTTGCCGAGCCGCTGCTCACTCGCAGCCAGCCGCTGCAAGCCACCCCGCTCGGCCAGAAACTGCTGGCCCACTACCGTCAGGTACACCAGCTCGAGCTCGAACTGGCGGGGGATCTGACCCCCGACGAGCCGCAGGGGCCGATCCGGATCAGCATCGCCGTCAACGCCGACAGCCTGGCCACCTGGTTCCTGCCCGCCATCGCCCCGCTGCTGGAACTGCACCCCATCGAACTCAACCTGCTGGTCGATGACGAGAGCCGTACCCTCGACAAGGTGCGCGAGGGGCAGGCGTTTGGCGCGGTCAGCCTGCAGCCCCGGCCGCTGGCGGGTTGCTGTGTCGACGAGCTGGGGGAGATGAACTACCTGCTCACCGCCAGCCCCGCCTTCGTGGCGCGCCACTTTCCCCACGGTCTGACCCGGGAGGCGCTGGCCAGGACACCGGCGGTGGCGTTCGATCAGCGCGATGATATGCATATCAGCTTCATGCGCCGTCACTTCGGGCTAGAGCCCGGTGGTTATCCCTGCCATACCGTTCACTCGTCAGAAGCCTTCGTCGCCATGGCCGAGCAGGGGCTGGCCTACTGTCTGATCCCCGAATTGCAGATCAGATCGCAGCTGCAAGCCGGAACACTGGTCAACCTCAGCCCCGAGCACATCTTGATGGAACGACTCTACTGGCACCGCTGGGTACTGGAAAAAGGGGTGCACAAACAGCTCTCCCTGGGACTCATTGACCACGCCAGATCGCAGTTGAAACCACGCTGAGCAGGCCATTCACCTTGGCTTTGGAGGGGTAAAAACGTATAGTGCTGGGCGATCCTTCATCAGGTCTCCACCCAGGTTTTCCACTTCAGGTTCCTCACTTATGTTCCAAGACAATCCGCTGCTGGCCCAGCTCAAGCAACAAATCCGCGAAAACATCCCGAAGAAAGAGGGTGTGATCCGCGCCTCGGACCGGGGCTTCGGCTTTCTGGAAGTCGATGAGAAGACCAGCTATTTCGTGCCGCCTCCCTACATGAAGAAGGTGATGCACGGTGACCGGGTGACCGCCCTGATCCGCACCGAAAAAGAGAAGGAAGTGGCCGAGCCGGATACCCTGCTGGAGCAGTCCGTTACCCGCTTCGTGGCCCGGGTCAAGATGTTCCGTGACCGCCTCAACGTGGTCGCCGATCACCCGCTGATCAAGGATGCCATCAAGGCCCGCGTCAAGAAGGGTCTGGATGAGAAAGAGTTCAAGGAAGGGGACTGGGTGGTGGCCACCCTCAAGCGCCATGCGCTGGTTGACGGCAACTTCTCTGCCGAGATCATCCAGAAGATCGCCGCCCAGGAAGATCACAATGTGCCCTGGTGGGTGGTGCTGGCGCGCCACAATCTGGCCCAGATCGAACCGGCTGACTTGCCGGAGTGGAAGGTCATCGAGGAAGAGGAGCTGCCACGCACCGATCTGACCGATGTCCCCTTCTTCACCATCGACGGTGCCAAGACCAAGGACATGGATGACGCCCTGGCTATCCGCAAGCTGGATAACGGCTGGGAGCTGCTGGTCGCCATCGCCGACCCGACCGCCTATGTGGCCGAAGGGAGCGAGCTGGACAAAGAGGCCGCCCAGCGCGCCTTTACCGTCTACATGCCGGGCCGCAACGTGCCGATGATCCCGCGCACCCTCTCCGACGAGCTCTGCTCCCTGAAAGAGGGCGAGGAGCGCAACACACTGTGCGCCCGTCTGCACATCGCCGAAGATGGCCTGCTGATGGAGGAGACCGAGTTCTTCGCCGCCCGCATCTGCTCCCATGCCCGCCTCAGCTATGACGACGTCTCCGACTGGGCCGAACACGGCAAAGCGCTGACCATTGATGCTGGCGTGCAGGCCCAGCTGCCGCTGATGAAGGCGATGACCGAAGCGCGCATCGCATGGCGCACCGAGCACGCACTGGTATTCCCGGATCGCCCGGACTACGACTTCGAGCTGGGCGAGAATGGCGAAGTGCTGGCCATCCACGTCGAGCCGCGCCGCATCGCCAACCGCATGGTGGAAGAGTCGATGATCGCCGCCAACATCTGCGCCGGTCGCGTACTGGGCAAGAGCGTCGGTTACGGCATCTTCAACGTTCACACCGGCTTTGACGAAGAGTCCCTCGACGGCGCCATCGATCTGCTGAAAAGCGCCGAGGCCCCGTTCGAGCGCGACGAGATCGCCAGCCTGACCGGCTTCTGCGCCCTGCGCCGCTGGATAGACAACCTCGACACCCGCTGGCTGGATGGCAAGATCCGCCGCTTCCAGAGCTATGCGCTGATGTCCTCCGAGCCGGGCGCCCACTACGGCCTGGGTCTGGATGCCTACGCCACCTGGACCTCCCCGATCCGTAAATACGGCGATATGGTCAACCATCGTCTGCTCAAAGCGGTCATCGCTGGCAAGACCCCGGGTGAGCGCCCGAGTCAGGAGCTCACCGAGCATCTGACCGCCTGCCGCCGCCTGCACCGCATGGTGGAGCGCGACATCGGTGACTGGCTCTATGTCCGTTACCTGAAAGCCGCCGCGGGCACCGATCAGCTGTTCAACGCCGAGATCATCGACGTGATGCGTGCCGGGCTCAAGCTGCGTCTGCAGGAAAACGGCGCCGTGGTCTTCATGCCTGCCCGTCATATCCTCGACAACAAGGATCGGCTGGAGTGCAACTGGGACAACGGCCGCGTCTATCTGGACAAGACCGAGGTAGTCTACGAGCTGGGCCAGATCATCGAGGTCAAGCTGAGCGAAGCGGTGGAAGAGACCCGCTCCCTCATCGCCAAGCCGGCGGTCGCCCTGGTACCGGGTCCGGCACCGGAAGCGCCGGTGGCCGAGAGTGCGCCAGCCGATAGCAGTGAAACGCCTGCGGACGCTGCCCCCAAGGCAGAATAAGCCGCACAGAGTCATCTGATCTGCCCGTGAGCCCGCCATCGTGCGGGCTCTCTTTTTTGCTCCGCATCCTGCCCAACCCGCGGCCAAAACCACCGCCCTGGGGCACGGTTTTCACCGCGATGGGCGGAGAACTCAGTGAGAGTTTCTATGAGCCGCACTGAATGCAACCGTTATGTGCGCTACCTCTCTTTTCTGACATATTAATCAAAGAGAAATAACTATATACTCGCTTGGGTACACCCCAAGGGATATTGGTATGCAGGAATGGGACCCGGAACACTTCACCAACTTCGCTCAGTTATGCGAAGTGAGCCTCGCTACCATCCGTGAAAAAACCGATGCCGAACGCCTTTACCTCTGGCTGAAAGCCCCCGAACCGCAACTCTACAGCTTTCAGCTCGATCAAGGGCTGACCAGACTGGCTCCCGCTCATCTCGAACAGCTGACCCTGCCCCACCATCTGATCGACAAGGCGATGGGCAAGGGGCAACTGGTGATCGAGCAGATCTACCAGCCGCCGGACGCCGGTGAAAATGTCGAGCCAGCCCAGCAACGGCTGCGCGCCTGCTTCCCCCTCAAACGGCACATGAAACTGGAAGGGGTCATCTATCTGGAGACCCACCGCCGCATCGACCGCCTCTCCTCTCGCCAGCGTCAGGGCATCCAGCTGCTTATTCACTATCTGACAGCCGAACTGAGCAACCACCTGCTCTCCTGCCAGGTGGATCAGGAGCGGGATCAACGGCTCCATACCCAGACCGATCTGGTGCAGAGTCAGGCGCTGCAGGGCTCCTTCCTCAATATGCTGCAGGCGCTGCACATGGTCAGCGTCACCCTCTCCCGCAGCCGCAGCGAAAACGAGTTGCTACGGGATGCCGTTCTGCTGGCCCGCAAGGAGTTGCAGTTCGACCGGGTCGCCATCTTCCTGATCGAGCCCGATGGCAAGACCATGCGTGGCACCTGGGGCACCAGCGAAGAGGGCGAGCTGGTCGACGAACATGCGTTCATCAGCCCCATTCCGGATCACCCCACGGTACAGGAGGCGCTCAGGCGTAAAGACTACGTGCTGGTGCTGGAAGATACCCCGCTCTACTACGAGAAGCAGCAGGTAGGCCGTGGCTGGAACGCCATGGTGTCGCTGTGGGATGGGACCACCCCCATCGGCTGGATCGCCGCCGACAACCTGCTCTGGCACCGGCCGCTCAAGGCCTATCAGAGCGAGATCTTCAAGCAGTACGCCGCGATCCTGTCACAGCTGTTGATCCGCCAGCGCACCCAGGAGCAGCTGGAAACCCTCAATCGCCAGCTCGAAGCGCGAGTCACCGAGCGCACCATGCAACTGGCCGAGACCAACCGGGCGCTGGAGGAGGCCAACCGGCGCCTCTCCCTGCTGTCGCTGGAGGATCCCCTCACCGGCATCGCCAACCGGCGCCAGTGGGACATCACCATGCAGCGGGAGTGGGAGTGGGCACGGCGCACCCAGAACCTGCTGGCGCTGCTGATGATCGATGTCGACGAATTCAAGGCCTACAACGACCACTTCGGCCACGCCAAGGGGGATGTTTGCCTGCAACAGGTGGCCCATGTGCTGCGGGATGCGGAGCGGCGCAGCACCAATCTGGTGGCCCGTTACGGTGGGGAGGAGTTCGTCGTTCTGCTCTGCGCGCCCCAACCCGGTGAGGCCGAACAGCTGGCCGGACGGATCCACGATGGGCTGGCCCGCTTAAAACTGCCCCATCCCGCCTCGCGGGTTGCTGATTTCATTACGGTTAGCATAGGATTTAGCTATCTGGTTCCCTCTCCTGACGAGGCATGGCAGACCCTGACCGAACAGGCTGACCAGGCGCTCTACCACGCCAAGTCACAAGGGAGGGCCCGCACTCTGGCCTATCGGTGATCTCCATGCTGTTGCGTCGTTATCCCATCTTCAATCGTCGCCTGGCTCTGGTGGCCTACGGCATCGACTATCAACTCAGCTCACCGGCCGAATGGCCCTCACTGGCGCAACATTGCCGCCTGCTGGCGCAGGGGCGTCAATATCTGGTGCCGTTCACCCACGAGCAGCTCGATGAGCAGCGCCCGCTGCTGTTTGATCAAGATGTGATCCCGCTGGTTGAAGCGTCGAGCGAACGGCTGCCCGGCTCGTTTCCGGTGCTGGAACAGTGGCGCGACAGTCGGCGCAGACTGGCTGTACACGGTGCCAACCGCGATCCACGCTGGTTCGGCGCCAGCCGACTGCTGGTGTTCTGGATGGGCGAAGAGGGGATCTGCCAGCCCACCGAGCACAAGCGGATGGCGCTCGATATCGCAACCTGGGAGGATTTTCTCCCGCTGCGAGAGGCCGGGGTCGACTTCTTTGCCGGCGGTTTTCTCGCCCGCCCGGAACTGGTCAATCAGCGGACCAACCAGCCCGACATGGCGCTGGTACAGCAGATCCTCCAGCTTATCTGCCACGAGGAGTTCTCCTTCGCCCAGGTGGCCCGCCTGCTGGAGCAGGATGCCTCGCTGCCCGGCCAGCTGCTTACCTATGTCAACGCCCCGGGCTTCGATCATGCCAGCCCCATCACCTCGGTGCCTCGCGCTCTCTCCTATCTGGGGGAGCAGGAGATCCGCAAGTTTGTGCTGATCAACGGGCTGGCCCGGGTAAGCCAGCATATGCCGGAGGCCTGCACCCGCATGGCCATCGCCCGCGCGCGCTTCTGCGAGCTGATTGCCCTCACCGCGCTGGGCAAGGCGGAGGCAAGCTGGGCCTTTCTGGTCGGGCTGGTCCTCGACGGCTCCATGCTCTCTGCCCCCCTGATGGCCCACCTGCCCAAGAGTGTGAAACGGGCCATCGAGCTGCATGAAGGGCCGCTGTTTCACCTGTTCCAGCTGGTCAGCACCTATGAACAGGGCAACTGGGCGCTGCTGGAGCAGCTTGCCCCCAAATATCAGCTCGACCCGAGCAGGCTCACCCCCGTCTATTTTCAAGCGCAAATGTGGGGGCAAGCGTTTCTCACCAGTTAGGAGATGGCAGGACGGTGAGTCACTGGCTAGAATGGGCTCCCTTTTTGCCAGAGGCTCACCCGCACCATGACTCTTTCCGGATTCCAAGGCCTGGTCTTTGACCTTGATGGCACCCTGGTCGACTCCATGCCGCTGCACCTCGCGGCCTGGGAGCACACCGCCCGCAAGTTTGGCTTTCACTTCGATGCCGACTGGTTCTATGAACTGGGTGGCATGCCGAGCCGCAAGATTGCCCTGCTGGTGGCACAGGAGCAGCAGATCCCCCTCGACCCCGTCGAAGTGACCCGCTGCAAGACCGAGCACTATGTGGCCAACCTGCACAAAGCGACCGTCTTTCCGGCCATGCAGGCGTTGCTCGATCGCTATCACGGCACCATCCCGATGGGAATTGGCACCGGTTCACCCCGCATCAACGCCGAGGCCGTGCTGCGCAATACCGGGCTGGATCGCTACTTCTCCGTGGTGGTCACCGCCGACGATGTAGAGCAGCACAAGCCCAATCCGGATACCTTCCTGCTAGTCGCCCGCAAGCTGGGCGTCGAGCCGTCAGGCTGTCTGGTGTTTGAAGATACCGGCATCGGCGTACAGGCAGGAAAAGCTGCGGGTATGCAGACCTGCATGGTCAAAGAGGGGAAACCGGTTGGTATAGCGGAGTAGTGCGGAAAAAAATATCGCCCTGCAAGGGGCGATAACCGGAACCGGCTCTCATACGGGACATGAATGACAATGAGAGCGGGATCCGTCAACCGCTGACGCAGAGCGCGTCAACGGGGCGTGCGGGGCAGACGATTACTCGTTGTTGCCGCCGCCCTGATTGTCGTCATAACGACCCGGCGCACCGTGGGGGCGCGGCGCCATGGAGACACGCGGTTTGCGAGCGCGCTGGATATTCACCTGCGGACGGCCGGTGTGCATGGCGATGGTGGAGATCTTGGCCTTGTAGACCAGCTGCTGGTTACCATGAGCATCGGTCAGCAGCACGCTGTACTGGTCGAACCCGCTGATGGTGCCTTCCAGCTTGATGCCGCTCACCAGAAAAATAGCGACCTGACTGCGGTTCTTGCGCAACCAGTTGAGGGCAGAATCTTGCCCGTTCCCGAGGGAGAAGGCTTGCTCGATGGTGGAGTAGCTTGGGGATTCAGTTGTCATAAATTATTGTCCCGCGGAAAAAAAAGTGGCGTTTGATTGTGCTAAATGGGCACTGGCTTGTCAAAGTCATTCTCACTCCCGCCAGCAATAGCGCCCTCCGGGGGCTGGTCGCTGACCAGTACAACTGCGATAATCGCCAACTCTGGCTCCACCACGGGCCTTATCTGGGGTTTTATCTTGCATCCGGCTTCACACCAACACCACACCACCTATGTCCATGATGCCACTGCCTGCGAAGAGTGTGATCTGCTGATACCGGCCACACCGCTCGAGGTGGGGCAGGCCAGTTGCTGCCCCCGTTGCGGACACACCCTGAGTCGCCACCTGCCGCAGCAGGAGTTGCGCCCGATCGCCTATGGTTTCGCGGCGCTCATCATGTTCGTGCTGGCCAATGCCTTTACCTTTATGTCCTTCTCGGCCAAAGGGATAGGCCAGGAGATGACCTTTCTGCAGAGCATCACCACCCTGGTGGATGAGGGCTATCTGTTTCTCGGCGCGGTGCTGAGCCTGACCCTGATCGGCCTGCCGCTGGTCTACATGGGCTCCATCATGCTGGTGCTGTGGCGAGTCGATAAAGATCTGCACAGCAATGCCCTGCGCTCCCTCGGCCGCCTGCTCTGCCGGATCAAACCCTGGCTGATGGTGGATGTCTTTCTGGTAGGGGTACTGATCTCGCTGGTCAAACTGATGGGGATGGCCGACATCAAGATGGGCCTGTCGTTCTGGGCCTTCGTCGGTTACACGGTGTTGCTCATCAAGATGATCTCCTCGCTGGATCAGATGTGGCTGTGGCAACGGCTGTTCGGCCCCACCGAAGCGAGGGAGATCGACCCGGATGCGGGAGCTCTGGAATCCGGTCTGGTGGGCTGCCACATCTGTGGGGCCCTGAGCGAGGTGGACAGCCACAGTTGCTCCCGTTGTGGCGGTTACCTGCATGCGCGCAAGCCGGGCGGCCTGAACCGTACCTGGGCGCTGCTGTTTACCTCCGCCATTCTCTATGTGCCCGCCAACCTCTATCCCATCATGGATACGGTGTTCCTCGGCGATGACAGCCCCTCCACCATCCTTGGTGGCGTGGTGCTGCTGTGGGCCATGGGCTCCTACCCCATCGCCGCGGTGATCTTTTTCGCCAGCGTGGTGGTGCCGCTGGTGAAAATACTGGCGCTATTCTGGCTTTGCTATATGGTGCAGCGCGGCAATGTCACCTCCCCCCTCGGCAAGCTCAAACTCTATCGCATGACCGAATTTGTCGGACGCTGGTCGATGATCGACGTCTTCGTGGTGGCCATTCTGGCGGGCCTGATCCGGCTCGACAATCTGATGACCATCTACCCCGGCCCCGCGGCCGTCGCATTTGCAGGTGTGGTGCTGATCACCATGGTCGCCGCCATGAGTTTCGACTCCCGCCTGATCTGGGATTTACAACAAGGAGAACGCGAACGTGAGTGAGCGTAAAAAAAGGTGGAAACCGGGCTCTGATTTTCTGAGCTCTGCCGCCGCAATCTGGATGGTGCCCCTGCTGGCGCTGTGCATCGGCATCTGGATGCTGTTCCAGCACTGGTACTCCCAGGGCCCGAGCTTCACCCTGACGATCGCCACTGCCGAAGGCATAGTCGCTGGCAAGACGGTGATCCGCTCCCGCGAAGTGGACGTCGGCCGCATCGAGGCCGTCGAGCTGAGCGAAGACTACAGTCACGCGGTACTGAAGGGGCGGCTGAACAACGCCGCCTCCGGTATGCTGCGCGGTGACAGCCAGTTCTGGGTGGTCAAACCCCGGGTTGGTCGTGAAGGGATCTCCGGCCTCAGCACCCTGCTCTCCGGCGCCTATATCGAACTCGCCCCCGGCAAGAAAGGGCGGGCGAAGGACGAGTACGCCATGCTGGACAAGCCGCCGCTCGCCTCGCTGGATGCCAAGGGGCTGCGCCTCACCCTCAGCAGTCGCGACACCCGCGCGCTGGGCGAAGGCTCCCCCATCAACTATCAGGGCTTCACCATCGGTCAGGTGGAAGAGGCGAAGTTCCTGCCAGAAAAGAGCGAGATGCAGTATCAAATCTTCATCAAGGCCCCCTATGACATTCTGGTGAGCAGCAACTCCCGCTTCTGGATGACCCCGGGCTTCGAAGTCTCCATGAGCAGCGAGGGGATGAAGGTGAAGATGGATTCGCTGGAGAGCCTGCTCGACGGCGGTATCACCATGGGCCTGCCGGCCGGCTGGGCACCGGGTGATCCGGTCAAGCAGAACGACGATTTCACCCTGTTCCAGGATGAGGCTAGCGTGCTGGCCGGTAGCCTGGATCAGTTCATCGACTACGTCTTCCTGTTCGATGACAACGTGGCTGGCCTGCACCCGGGCGCCGCCGTGCAGTACCGCGGCATCCGGGTCGGTACCGTCATCTCGGCGCCCTACATGATCGAGGAGAAGGGGGTTCGCATCTTCCAGAACCGCCAGATCCCGGTACTGGCCCGCATCGAAGTGCAGCGCCTCTCCCACCGCTTTGCCAAGGCGGAGAAGGATCAGTGGCGTGCCCTGTTCGGCAAGCAGTTCAAGGAGGGGTTGCGTGCCAGCCTCAAGACCTCGAGCCTGCTGACCGGCGGCAAGATCATCGATCTCAACTTCTATCCGGACGCGCCGCGCTTCGAGCAGGCCAAGCTGGCCGGTTATCAGGTCTTCCCCACCGTGCAGGGCGGGCTGGATCAGATCGAGCGCAAGGTGAACCTCATCCTCGACAAGTTTGTCGACATGGACATGGCGACCACCCTGACCAAGGTCAACGGGTCACTCACCACCCTGGATGGCACCCTGAAGAACATCAGTACAGTCAGCGCCAACCTGAACAAGCTCACTGCCAAGGACGCCACCCAGCAGCTGCCGGCCTCGCTCAACGAGAGCCTCAAGCAGTTGCAGGAGACCTTGCAGGCCTATGATGCCCAGTCCCAGACCAATCAGGACCTGCGTCAGTCGGTGCAAACCCTCAATCAGTTGATGCGCGAACTGCAGCCGCTGGTGCACTCCCTCAACGAGCAGCCCAGCTCGCTGATCTTCGATCGCGCGCATCCATCGGACCCTGAGCCCAAGCGAGGCAAACAATGAAAAAAGAGATCCTGACGCTGGCCCTGCTTGGCCTGCTGGCAGGTTGCAGCAGCCAGCCAAGCCTGCACTACTACTCGCTCGATGCCGACAGCCAGCAATCCGTGACGGCACCGGCCCAACCGCAGCACCAACTGGTGCTGCGCCCGGTGGCGCTGGCAAGCCAGCTCGACCGGATCAGTCTGGTCTATCAACTGGAAGGGCAAGAGCTGCACTTCACCGAGTACCATCGCTGGGCCGGTGCGCTGGACGATCAGCTCAACCAGCTCACCCTCAATGGCCTCTCCACCCGCCTGCCGGGCTGGGTGGTACGGCAGGATGGCGCCCGCAAGGGGCCGGTGCTGACCATTCTGGTGGAACGCTTTCAGGGCCGTCATGACGGCAGCGCCGTGTTGAGCGGTCGCTGGCGCCTGCTGGCGGAGGATGGCACCGTGCTGCGCGATGCGCCCTTCCGTCAGGAACGGGTACTGCCGGCCGATGGCTACAACGCGCTGGTGAACGAACTGGGTCAGGGCTGGCAACAGCTGCTCGACCAGATCGCCGATGAGGTACGCAAGCAGGGCTGATCTCGCCATTGTCCGTGCAACAGATAGAAAAAAACGACGCCAGCTGGCGTCGTTTTTTTATGGGCGAGTGTCAGGTGATGACTCACGCTTTCGCTGGCAGGCTCAGACGGGCAACCGCTTCCACATGCATGGAGTGCGGGAACATATCGACCGGCTGTACCTCGTCCAGCACGAAGCCCTGCTTGACCAGCCAGGCGAGGTCGCGGGCCAGGGTCTGCGGGTTGCAGGAGACATAGACCAGACGACGGGGCGCCATGGCGACCAGGGTCTGCAGTACGGCCTTGTCACAGCCCTTGCGCGGCGGATCCATCACCACCACGTCAGCGGTCACGCCCTGAGCGTGCAGCTCGGGCATCAGCTGCTCGGCCTTGCCGACGTGGAATTCGGTGTGCTCGATGCCGTTGAGGGCGGCGTTGCGGCGGGCATCGCTGATAGCGCTCTCCACCGACTCGATCCCCACTACCTTGGCGGCCTTACCAGCCAGGAACAGGGAGATGGTGCCGATACCGCAATAGATGTCGAACACCGTCTCGTTGCCGGTCAGCTCGGCATACTCGAGGGCGCTGGAGTAGAGCACATCGGTCTGGGTCGGGTTGTTCTGGAAGAAGGAGAGGGGCGAGATCTCGAACTCGAGTTCGTGGATCTTGTCGCGGATCACCCCTTCGCCCAACAGCACCCGGTTGGTGGCGCCCAGAATGCGGTTGGTGCGCTCATCGTTGATGTTCTGCACCAGGGTAGTAACCGGCAGATCGCTTAAGCTCGCCAGCAGCTCGGCTTCGAACGGCAGCGCCTCACCCAGCGTCACCAACACCACCATCAGCTCGCCACTCTTGAAGCCCTTGCGGGTCATCAGGTTGCGCACACAACCGGTGTGGTTCACTTCGTCATAGGCGGCGATGTCGTGCTCGCGCATCCAGTTGCGTACCCGGGCGTTCAGCTCGACGTGCAGTGAGTCTTGCACCGCACAGTCATCGGCGGTGATGAGATCGTGGGAATGCTTGCGATAAAAACCGATCTCGGCACCCGCTTCACAACTGCGCACCGCATATTGCGCCTTGTTGCGATAGGCGAACGGGCTCTCCATGCCAAGGATATCCTTGACCGGAGTATCACCCAGCCCAGCCTGCTCCAGTGCGCTCTGCACCAGTGCCTGCTTGAGCTTGAGCTGGGCCGGATAGGCCAGCGGGCGCACCTGACAGCCACCGCACTCGGTGTTGGGGCAGAAATCGGCAACCCGATCGGCAGAGGGCTGGAGCAGCTCGGCGACCTTGCCGTGCAGATAGTTCGGCTTGACCTCGGTCAGCTCCACCAGCGCCTGCTCACCGGGCAGCAGACCTTCGACAAACAGGGGGCGATCGAACAGGCGTCCTTTGCCATCTCCTTTGTCGGTCAGTTCCAGGATCTCGATCTGGTGTTGATGTCCCACTAACGGCATGAGCGGCTCCAAAAGTACTAAAAAAATGGGGGTGATGGACGCGGCAAAGCCATGCCCATCGAGAAAAGGTGGCAGAGTTTAGCGGAGATCCGGCCAAATTGCAGGCATAAAAAGCCTGCTTGTTGCAATGGTCATTGCCCCTGGCAATCTGTAGGGCGTTGCCACCTTTCGGGTTGCGGCAAATTTAGCCCTTGGGCCGCAACGCCCAGCCTGTTAAAATTCCGCCCTTGAAATTATCCTGGGCCCCGCGCCCGTTCTAGCTAAGGTCTACCGCGATGCGTACCAGCCAATATCTGCTTTCCACTCTCAAGGAAACCCCCTCCGACGCTGAAGTTGTCAGCCACCAGCTAATGCTGCGCGCCGGGATGATCCGTAAACTGGCCTCCGGCATGTATGCCTGGTTGCCAACCGGTCTGCGGGTACTGAAGAAAATCGAGAACATTGTTCGCGAAGAGATGAACAATGCTGGTGCCGTCGAAGTCTCCATGCCGGTGGTGCAACCCGCCGAGCTGTGGCAGGAGTCCGGCCGCTGGGATGACTACGGTCCCGAGCTGTGCCGTCTGACCGACCGTCACAACCGTCCCTTCGTGCTGGGCCCGACCCACGAAGAGGTGATCACCGCGCTGGTGCGTTACGAAGTGAACAGCTACAAGCAGCTGCCGCTCAACCTCTACCAGATCCAGACCAAGTTCCGCGACGAAGTGCGCCCCCGTTTCGGCGTGATGCGTGGCCGCGAATTCCTGATGAAGGATGCCTACTCCTTCCACATCGACAAAGAGTCTCTGGTCGATACCTACGAGAAGATGCATGCCGCCTACTGCAAGGCGTTCACCCGCATGGGCCTGAACTTCCGTCCGGTGCAGGCCGATACCGGCTCCATCGGGGGTACCGGTTCCCACGAATTCCAGGTGCTGGCCGAGAGCGGTGAAGACTTGATCGCCTTCTCCGATACATCAGATTACGCCGCCAACATCGAGATGGCCGAAGCGCTGGCGCCGGCGGGTGAGCGCGCTGCTGCCACCGCGGCCCTGACCAAGGTCGCTACCCCGAACGTCCACACCATCGACGAAGTAGCCGCTTTCCTGAACGTTGCACCGACCGCCATCGCCAAGACCCTGCTGGTACTGGCAGAAGAAGATGAGCACGGCAAACAGGCCGTTATCGCGCTGGTACTGCGTGGCGACCACGAGCTGAACGAAATCAAGGCCGAGAAACTGGCTGGCGTGGCCAACCCGCTGACCTTTGCCAACGACGAGCAGATCAAAGCTGCCGCCGGTTGCGATGCAGGCTCCATCGGCCCGGTCGGCTTTGCCGGTCGTATCATCGTCGATCGCAGCGCCGCCCATCTGGCGGACTTCGTCTGCGGCGCCAACGAGACCGGTTTCCACCTGACCGGTGCCAACTGGGATCGTGACATCGCTACCTATGAAGTTGCCGACCTACGCAACGTGGTGGAAGGCGACCCGAGCCCGTGCGGCCAGGGCAAGCTGCTGCTCAAGCGCGGTATCGAAGTGGGCCACATCTTCCAGCTGGGTACCAAGTACTCCGAAGCGATGAAGGCGAGCGTGCTGAACGAAGGCGGCAAGTCCGTCACCATGGAGATGGGTTGCTACGGTATCGGGGTTTCCCGTCTGGTGGCTGCCGCCATCGAGCAGAACAACGACCAGTACGGCATCATCTGGCCGGATGCCATCGCTCCGTTCGAAGTGGCCATCGTGCCGATGAACATGCACAAGTCCGAGCGCGTGGCCGAGCAGGCACAGCAGTTCTACGCCGAGCTGAAAGCCGCCGGTGTCGATGTGCTGTTCGACGACCGTAAAGAGCGTCCGGGCGTGATGTTCGCCGACATGGAGCTGCTGGGCATCCCGCACGCCATCGTCATCGGCGATCGCGGTCTGGACAACGGCGTGGTCGAGTACAAGTGCCGCCGCTCCGGCGAGAAGCAGGAAGTGGCCATTGGCGACATCATCGCCATGCTCAAGGCCAAGCTGGGCCGTTAATTCCGCCCCCTTGCCTGAATAGAAAAGCGCGCCGTTTGGCGCGCTTTTTGTTTCTGTATGTTCTGACGACGGCAACCGGATGGCGGGCTTCGCCTCAGGGATTGCGACCGATAAAGAGGTCGGTCACGTGGCAGCTGCTCCTGGCTTCCAGTGCATCGAGCATATAGGCCGCCGCATCTTCCGGGGTCATGAAGCCGCTCGGGTCCACATGATCCGAGTTGTCCCAGAATTCGCTGCGGATCCCGCTCGGGTAGAGGTTGACCAGCCGCAGCGGCGAGCCTTTCAGCTCGGCGCGCAAGGATTCGAGAAAGCCACGCATCCCCCATTTGGAGGCACAGTAGAGGCTCTCGTTGGCCTTGCCCACTTGCGCGGCGGAGGAGAGCACGTTGGCCAGCACCCCGCCTTTCTCGCCGATCAGCCGCACCGTCTGCTGGGCCACCAGAATGGTGGAGATGAGATTGCTCTCCACCACCCGGCGGATCTGCTCGGCGGTGTAGACACCGACCGGGCCGAATTCCCCCACCCCGGCGCAGTGCAGCACCAGCTCGGGCAAGCCGCCCCACTCCACCGCAGCGGCGAAGGCGACATCGACCTCTTCATGGTGCGCCAGATCGGCAGCGATGCCGATCACCGCGCTACCGAGCAGTTGCTCCTGCTCCTGCAGTCGCTGATAACGGCGCCCCATCATGGAAACCTGATGGCCCCGCTCAACCAGACCTATGGTCAGGGCCCGGCCCAGACCGGAACCGGCGCCAGTGACTATGATGTGCCCCATTATCCCTCCTCGTTGCCAGCTGATGGCCAGATTGGACAGTAAACTCACCATCCATAAACCAGCCGACCGTCAATGCGCTGGTCGATGTTGGCGGCGCGTCGTCAGACCATCGTCAGATTAGAAAGTGAATTCACCACCCATGAACCAGCCGTCGACAGACTGATCGATATTGTCGAAATCGACTTTGGCTTCACGCCAGCCGGCGCGCAGCTTGATCGGCATGGAGGAGAACTTGTATGCGCCACCCAGACGGTAGTCATAGTTGTCTGCATCGTGGGTACGCACGTCGCCGAAGAAGGAGATACCGGTGCCCGGGATCTTCACTTCGCTGCCGGCATAGGCCATCAGGGTATCTTCGTCATAACCCTTGCGGCCCCAGTAAACCTGCTCGCCATCGTAGTGACGACCGGTCATACCCAGATCGATCTTGAACAGATCGTTGTTGAACAGACGGTAGTAGAGGCTCAGATCGTAGGCGGTCAGGTCGTTCTTGAAGTTGCCGCCGGAGGTGCTGAAATCGGAGACTTCAAACTTGGCGTTCGGCAGGAAGATGATGCCGTGTTCCAGTTGCAGATAGCCGTTCCAGTTGTAGCTGTCGTCATAGCTGCCATCGGCACTGGTGCCGTAAGCCTGACCACTGCCCTTGGCTGCCCATACGTCAGCACCGGCGGCAAAACGCCAGTCGTCAGCGGCCATGGCACTCTGGCTGCACAGAGCCAACACAAAACCGGCAATCAGTGTCTTCTTCATCACTTCACTTCCTCTTGCATACATGGAAAGGGCACTATTTTACTCGGCACAGCCAAAATACCCAGCGGGAATGCTGAACAAGCGACGACAAATGTCAGTGCTTCATATGATCCATCTCTGCCATCGGCTCAATCGGCTTCACCGGCAGCGACAGATCCAGCTTCTGACCATCATCCATGGTGAGGGTGAGCGGAACAGGAGTCTGCTCGGAGAGCGTGCCCACCTCGAACAGCATGATGTGCAGGCTGCCCGGTTTCAGCACCGCTTCGCCCTTGGCCGGGATCTCGATATTCTCGACCTGACGCATCTTCATCACGCCATTTTCGTGCAGATGAGTGTGCAGCTCGGCACGCCCGGCCGCAGCTGAAGCCGCCGCCACCAGCTTGACCGGCTGGTCGGCGTCATTCTTGAGCACCATAAAGGCAGCAGTGTTGGGGGAGCCCGGCGGCAACAGGCGCACATAACCGTCGACAGCCTCGACCTTGGCCAGTGCAGGCGCCGTCATACCCAGAACCAGCAGAGAATAAAACGCACGTTTAAACATGGTTGAAATCCTTTTATGATGTTGTTAAACGGCGCCAAGGTTACCCCAGCAGCAACCTTTTTTGCACCTTTCAATAACAAGGATTTAGACATGGCCCCCATTCTCATTGCCGAGCAGCAGGATGGCTTGCTCACCCTGACCCTCAACCGCCCCGACAAGCGCAACGCCCTCAATACCGAGCTGTATCAACAACTGGTGGCAGCGCTGCGAGAGGCGGCAGCCGATGAGGAGGTGCATGTCCTGCTGTTGCAGGGGCAGCAGGATTGCTTTACCGCGGGCAATGATCTGGCCGACTTTATGGGCAAGAGCGCGCTGGAGCCCGACGACCCCATACTGCAGTTCCTCCACACCCTGGCCGATTTCCCCAAACCTGTGGTCGCCGCCGTTGCAGGCCCGGCGGTGGGGATTGGCACCACCATTTTGCTGCACTGCGATCTGGTCTATCTGGGGGATAATGCCCGCTTGCAGCTTCCTTTCGTCGAGTTGGGACTGGTGCCGGAGTTCGCCTCCAGCCTGCTGCTGCCGCGTCTGGTGGGACACCTCAAGGCGGCCGAGCTGTTGCTGCTGGCCGAGGCGATTGATGCCGAAGAGGCGCTGCGACTCGGGTTGGCCAACAAGGTGGTGGCGGCCGATGGAGTGCTCTCCCTTGCCCGCGAGCAGGGACTGAAGCTGGCGGCCAAACCGCCCAGAGCGCTGCAAAAGAGCAAGGCGCTGCTGAAACAGGAGCTTAAACAGGCGGTGCACTTCGTCATTGATCTGGAAGCGCGCGCCTTCGCCCAGGCACTGCAAGGGGAAGAGGCGCAGCAGCGCATCGCCCAGAAACTCAAACAGCGGAGCTGAGCTGCCGCTCAACGCCAGTCAGTTGAGTCGAAAACGGCCGATCAGCTCGCAGCCCTGCACCTTGTCCTGCAGCTGGATCAGCCGGGCAATTTCCGGATTGGGGTGGCGCTTGAGAAAGGCGAGCAGGGCACCGCGACAGCAACCCAGCTCGCTGATCAGCGCCTCGCATTCCCGGTTCGGGCATTGTGGAACCAGCGCAGTCACCAGCTCGGAGGCAAGCTTCAGGTAGCGCAGCTCATAAGTCGGCTCATCCATAGCCCGCCAGAAGTCGGCCAGCCGGTGACAGGTGGCGACCCGCATGGTGGCCAGTTCGGTCAACTCGACCTGGGTCATCTCGTAAACATCCCCCAGCGCCTGCTGATAAAAGCAGATCGCAGCCCCCAGCGAACCGGCCTGCCAGGCACGCTCCGCCTCCAGCATGTATCGTTGCCAACTTTGCGGTGTCATCTCGCTCTCCCGAGTCCGTCATGGTGGGAGTGTTATCATGGCTAATTGAGAATAAATATCAACCAGAGGGTTAGTGCAGGATCTCTGCGCAACCTTGGCAAACCCGGCGCCCGACTTTATGATCGCGCCCTTGCCCCCCCTTCTTTGGAGCCCCACAATGCGACCACGCCTCCCGCAGATGCTGGGCTGCTCCCTGCTCTGCGTGCCCCGCATGCTGGTCTGGATTTATTAGCTGCGCTCAAGCAAACGCAACCCATCCGATCCATTCAGCAAAGGAGTACCAACATGCACCCCTGCCAACACTGGTCGCAGGTCGAATACCTGCACCTGACGGTGACCAACCCCAATATCTGCCTCAAGGGGCAGCACAGCTACTACTCGGGTGCCTGGGATGGCCCCTTCGAAGAGGTGGCGGTGCGCTACCTCCACGGCGACCGCTTCAGCCGCAGCCCGGAAACCGGCTGGGAGCCGCTCTGGCATATCGACCAGCTCCATATCGGCGACTATGTGCAGATTGCCGCCGGGGTTAAGATCATCATGGGGGGCAACCACACCCACAACACGGCCTTCATCAGCACCTATCCGTTCGCCGATCTGGCAGCGCTCCAGCGCAGCTACCGCCCCGCAGGCGATACCCGCATCGGCAACGATGTCTGGATCGGCATGGAGGCGATGATCATGCCCGGTGTCACCATCGGTGATGGTGCCATCATCGCCGCCCGCTCGTTGGTCAATCAGGACGTACCGCCCTATGCCATGGTGGCGGGCACCCCGGCCAGGGTGGTGCGGATGCGCTTTGGCGAGGAGGAGATTGCCCGGCTACAGGCCCTCGCCTGGTGGGATTGGCCGGATCAACAGGTCAACGATCTGCTACCGCTGATCCAGCAAGGTGACGTCGCCCTGCTTGAACAGGCGGCTGCCCGCTGGGCGGAGCGCCATGAGTGACCACCGCCAGCCAGCAGTAGCAAGCTGACAGCATAAGGGCGACCCCGGGGTCGCCCTCTGTTATCTCCGGCATGCTCTGGATGCCGTCATCGCACATCCACTCACTGCGCGCTTTTGGACTGGTTGAGGCTGCACTGCTTGCCGGGATAACCGGGTAGATCCTTGGCATCGCTGCCGCAGGCGAGCCGTTTGGCCTGTTGCAGCCGGGCTGCCAGATTGGAGTTATCGACAGGCATCCACTGCATCTGCTTGCCGAGCCAGCTGGCCCAGGCAAATTCGACGAAATAGACCTGTTTGTCCTTGCGAAAGTAGCCAGCATCCTGCAGCAGTCCGGCGAGGGTGCGATAGGGGTAATCAGGCAGCTGGTCGATGCGGGTCGGCAACTGCTCAGGGGTCAGCGGCTGCCCCTTCTCATCCTTGAGCCAGGCCCAGTGGTTGTTCTGCATCTGGCTCCAGAAGTTGGCCTTGTCCTGCAGACGACCAATCACCTTGACCCGCGCATCCTTGACGCCCAGCTGCCACAACGCCTTGGTGAGATGGTGGCGATCCACCAGCCAGTAGCCGCCATCCGGCGCAATCACTACGGGGATCTCTTTCTTTTTCATCAACTTGTCGAGCTGCTTTGCGCTCATGCCCGCCAATGTGGCCTGGGTCTCATCAACTTGAATCTGACCGACGCCCCCCTGCGTCGGGTGCAAGGCATCAATGCCGATCTCGCACCAGTTGCCCACCGCCGTGTCGCTCTGGCACGGGACCAACGCCCAGGCACCCTGGCTCAACACACAGGCCAGCAATAACCATGCTTTCATCGTTTGATACTCCTCACCACATTGAACTGCACAGACGCAGAAAACGCTCTGCTACCCCGATTGGGCGTGAGAGTCGAATGCTGGCGGTCAGACCAGCAAACGGGATATCATGATTTCCCATCTGTCGGCGATAGTTTCTCGCCGAGTTTTCTCCCTGCTTCACACTATTTGAAGGATCCGACCCATGAAAGGATGGAGCCCCTTGCTGGCCCTGCTGGGCTGTGCTGCTGTCCAGGCTGCCGATATTCCCGCCGGAACACAACTCGCCGCCGAGCAGATTGTCGTTCGCCACCTCAAGGATGAACCTGCGAGCCTGAGCCCGCTCAAGCTGGTCGGCCTGCCGGAGTTGCAGGTACTGCGGGATCTGTTCGAGGGGCTGCTGACCCAGGGGCCGGATGGCAAACCGGTTGCCGGGGTGGCGGCCAGCTGGGAGAACAAGGACAACCAGTTCTTTACCTTCCATCTGCGCCCGGAGGCACGCTGGTCCAACGGCGATCCGGTCAAGGCCGGCGACTTCGTCTACGGCTGGCGCAAGCTGGTCGACCCGAGAGAGGCTGCTACCTTCGCCTGGTTTGCCCAGCTGGCTCGTTTCGACAAGGTGGACGAGATAGTCGCTGGCAAATTGCCTGCCAGCGAGCTGGGGGTCAAGGCCCTCGATGACCACACCCTGCAGGTGACTCTCTCCCAGCCGGTGCCCTACTTCCTGAGCCTGCTGAGTCACCCCAGCCTGTCGCCGCTCCATCAGGCCAGCATCGAGCAGTACGGCAACCAGTGGACCCAACCGGGCAAGCTGGTGGGCAACGGCGCCTTTGTGCTGAACAACCGGGTAGTCAACGAGAAGCTGGAGCTGACCCCCAACCCTTATTACTGGGATCGGGCGCATACCGTATTGACCAAGGTGATCTTCATGCCGATCAATCAGGAGAGTGCGGCCACCAACCGCTACCTGGCTGGCGATCTGCATATCACCGAATCCTTCCCCAAAGAGCAGTACGACAAGCTGAAGCAGCAGATCCCGAATGAGGTCTATACCCCGGATCAGCTCGGTACCTACTACTACGCCTTCAATACCAAGCAGGCGCCGCTCGACGATGTGCGGGTGCGCAAGGCGCTCTCCTACACCATCGATCGCGCCCTGATCGCCGACAAGGTGCTCGGCACCGGCGAGAAACCGGCTTATCACTTCACTCCGGATGTGACTGCCAGCTTCACCCCGGCCGCCAACCTGCTTTCCACCAGCAGCCAGCCAGCACTGGACAGCAAGGCCAAGGCCCTGCTCAAGGAGGCCGGTTACGGCCCGGGCAAGCCGCTCAAGCTGACCCTGCTCTACAACACCGCGGAAATTCACAAGAAGATGGCACTGGCGATTGCCAGTATGTGGAAACAGAAGCTCGGCGCCGAGGTCGAGTTGACCAATCAGGAGTGGAAAACCTATCTCGACAGCCGCCAGAGCGGTCAGTTCGAGGTGATCCGCTCCTCCTGGGTGGCGGACTACAACGACCCGTCAGCATTCCTCGGCCTGTGGGGCTCCCGTCACAGCGGCAATATGGCAGGCTTTGCCAATGCCCGTTATGACCAGCTGCTGGCAGATGCGGCCAGCACTCAGGATGTCGCCAGCCGCAGCAAGCTGTTTGGCGAGGCGGAGGCAATCCTGCTGGATCAAGCCCCCATAGCCCCCATCTACCAGTACACCAATGCCCGCCTCATCAAGCCATGGCTCAAGGGCTATCCCATCAACAACCCGGAAGATGTGGCCTACAGCCGCCAGCTCTATCTCGTCAAACACTGAACTGGCAATCAAGGCTGAAACCGAAGAGGGCCGCCTGCGGGCGGCCCTCTTATTGATACTGTTCATGCTCAAGTTTTAGGCATAAAATGCCGCCCTTCTAGTGACCCCCCCTCTTATCATCGGTTGAACATGCGTTATCTGTTACTGCTCCCCCTGTTGTGGGCCTTGCCTGCGCAAGCCAATAACGAATCCCAATGCCAGCAAGAGTTTGTCGGCTGGATGCTGCAACAGCAGCAACAGTTCAGCGATCGCAAGTCTGACAAGATGGAGCGGCGCCGGGCCGAGCGCGCCATCGATCTGGCCCGAGAGGAGTACGACAAGCAGGCCAGCTTCTGCAAGACCATGCAGCTTGTTCGTGAATACAAAGATGGCGATCCCCGCTTTAGCCCTCGGTCGGGGGAGATCCACAACTTCACAGCGCCAGACAAAACATCTGGCTGAACCTGCCGACAGAGCGAAAAAAAGCGCGTCGATTGACGCGCTTTTTGTGGTTCTTGCCCTGGCACAGCGGCTTATTCGGCCGTCTCGCTGCTGGCAAACTCCGGCACCTTGGCCATGGCATCCAGCACCACCTGAATACCGGCGCCCGGTTTGCAGGCGTTCTCGCTCAGGTGACGGCGCCAGGCGCGGGCTCCCTGCATGTTCTGGAACAGCCCCAAAATGTGGCGGGTCATATGGGAGAGGTAGTTGCCCTTGGCCAGCTCCTGCTCGATATAGGGCAGCATCATCCGCACCACCTCATGGCGACTCGGCACGGCGTTATTCTGGCCGAACACCAGGTTGTCTACCTGCGCCAGAATGTAGGGGTTCTGATAGGCTTCACGCCCCATCATCACGCCATCAACATGCTGCAGATGCTCGAGAGTCTGCTCCATGGAGGTGACGCCGCCGTTGAGGGCAATGGTCAGCTCCGGGTAATCCTGCTTGACCCGATAGACACGGGGATAATCGAGCGGCGGGATCTCGCGGTTCTCTTTGGGGCTCAGGCCACTCAGCCACGCCTTGCGGGCATGGACGATAAAGGTGTCGCAACCGGCATCGCGAACCTGTTCGATAAAGGCCTGCAGAAATTCGTAGGAGTCCTGATCGTCGATACCGATGCGGGTCTTCACCGTCACCGGGATATCGACCACATCGCGCATCGCCTTGACGCAGTCAGCCACCAGCGCCGGTTCACCCATCAAGCAGGCACCAAAACGGCCGTTCTGCACCCGATCGGAGGGGCAACCGACGTTGATGTTCACCTCGTCATAGCCGCGCTCCTCGGCCAGCTTGGCGCAGTGGGCCAGATCGGCGGGATTGCTGCCACCCAGCTGCAGGGAGATGGGGTGCTCCTGCTCGCTGTAACCCAGATAATCCCCCTTGCCGTGGATGATGGCGCCGGTGGTCACCATTTCGGTATAGAGCAAGGTCTGGCGACTCATCAGTCGATGAAAGTAACGGCAATGCCGATCAGTCCAGTCCAGCATGGGGGCAATCGAGAATGTCTGGCGGTGGGCAGGCTTGCCAGATATGGCCTCAGAGCCTGATTTAACGGGGTTTTCACTGATTTGTTTCTGAGTCATTTGCGGGTGTTTCCAGACATTTGTTGATTGAACCTGCCCCATATCTGCCCCACCATTTCATGGGGCAGGTGTACTCCACGAGGTATCTATGGCCGGCTACACAATAGAAAAACGTAAGACCAGCAAAGGCGAGTTACGCTATCGCAGTACCGTCAGGGAACATAAAGGCGAAGAGGTAGTATACCGAGAATCCCGAACCTTTGGCAGACAGTCCGACGCCAAGAGCTGGGGAATGCAGATGGTTGCGATGATCGAGAGGGATGGTTTGAATCGCCCCTGGTTTTCTAGACACTCTGTTGCTGACAAATAAACTGCCTTTCAAACTCTACCGGCGACAACCCATCATTGGAACCATGGCGTCTGATTGGGTTGTAAAACATCTCGATATAATCAAACACATCGCTGCGGGCCTCATCTCTTGTCGCGTAAATCCTGCGCTTGATCCGCTCCCGTTTGAGCAACTGAAAGAAGCTCTCGGCGACCGCGTTGTCGTGACAGTTACCCCGTCGGCTCATGCTGCAACTCAGGTTGTGGGCCTTCAGAAAGTCCTGCCATTCACCACCAGTAAACTGGCTGCCCTGATCCGAATGCACCAGTACCGGCTGCTTGGGCTTGCGCCGCCAGACGGCCATCAATAACGCATCCACCGCCAAGTCTGCCGTCATGCGTGACTTCATCGCCCAGCCGACGATCTGGCGAGAGAACAGGTCGAGCACCACCGCCAGGTACAGCCACCCTTCTTGAGTGCGAATGTAGGTAATGTCAGTCACCCAGGAGATGTTGGGGGCTGGCACCTTAAACTGACGTGCCAGCGTGTTTGGAGCAGCTTGCGTGCTCTTGCCTCCATAATGCCCCTTGCGGCGTTGATAGCCCGTTTGCGAACGCAGCCCTTCCCGCCTCATTAATTTGGCCACACGGTGCTTGCCGCAGGCTTCCCCTGCGTGACGAAGGTCGCGATGGATTTTGCGATAACCGTAGACAGCACCAATTTCCAGCCAGGATTGCTTGACCAATCCGGTCAGTCGTTCGTCCTCCTGATGGCGTGGCGATGTGGGCTGTTTCAGCCACGCGTAGAAGCCACTTCGGTGAACCCCCAGGGTCTGGCACAGGGTAACGACACTGTACCGGTCGAGTCGGGAGGTTATGAATGCGTACCTTTCCTTGACTCGCTGGCAAAGTACGCGGCGGCCTCCTTTAGGATATTGCGCTCTTCGGTGACCTGGCGCAGTTCGGCTTTCAGGCGGCGTATCTCGGCTTGCAAGGCAGACTCTTCGAGCTGCTGGTCAGCAGGCTTGCCGTACTGCCTGAGCCAGGCATACAGACTGTGGCTGGATACCCCAAGGGCGCGTGCAACGTCAGCCACCGGCCGTCCGCGCTCGGTGATTTGTTTAACGGCTTCGATTTTGAATGTTTCTGGATAACGCTGACGGGTCATAACACCTCCAATAGTTGCCTCATTTTAAGGCTGTGAGGTGTCTAGGGAACTGGGGGCGATTCAGGGTATCAGATTGGTCGATTCAAAGTACGTAACCTGATGAAAGAAGCCGGCTGGCATCCAAACAGCCGGGCGCACACCGTTATAAGGTGGCACAGTCTGAACGACCGGACATTCCCAATCTACTGGCCCGTGAATTTGATGTCCCGCAACCCAATCAGGTGTGGTGTGGCGATATCACCTACGTCTGGGCCGGTGGTCGTTGGCATTACCTGGCCGCAGTGCTCGACCTGCATACCCGGCGGGTCGTGGGCTGGGCGATGCCTGACAAGCCTGATGCAGAGTTGGCAATAAAAGCACTGGAAATGGCCTATCACTATCAGCAACGAGGTTGCCCATCTGGCGTGCTGTTTCACTCCNCCTGACAAGCCTGATGCAGAGTTGGCAATAAAAGCACTGGAAATGGCCTATCACTATCAGCAACGAGGTTGCCCATCTGGCGTGCTGTTTCACTCCGACCAGGGTAGTCAATACGGCTGCCGGGCATTTCGGCAACGACTGTGGCGTTATCGCATGACCCAGAGCATGAGTCGGCGTGGCAACTGCTGGGATAACGCCCCGATGGAGCGATTGTTCAGAAGCCTGAAGTCAGAGTGGCTTCCAGCAACGGGGTACATGGGTCTGCGGGAAGCAAAGCGGGATATCAGTTATTACCTGATGGATTACTACAACTGGCAGCGTCCACATCAACACAATGACGGGATACCGCCAGCAAAAGCCGAAAATCGGCCTAACCAAGTGTCCGGATTTAGTTGACCACTACAAACGGTCACCAACATCAACATAACCTGTTGATGATGTTAATTTTTGTCTTTAACGAACAACGTTGTTGGGACATATTCGCAGAGTAGACAAGAAGAGCTGAAAGGCTTGAGAAAGCCCCTGATTAAAGCCGTTTTGGCAGCCACCTGCCCCATATCTGCCCCATGGAAATTGAAGGCCACGCCTGGTAAGGGTTAGAGAAAAAATCTCACCAATCCAGCATGGGGGCGATGGAAAAACGCTGCGCCTGCATAAAAATCATCCGGGTTGGCTAAAGAAAGGGGCGGATTTTATCACAACGTGAAGCAGCCCCAGAAAATGAATTTTGTCGCCGCGCCATGCGAGGCCCTGTGATAGTATCCGGCTAATAGAAAGGGTATCTGCGCGATCATGAATCAAGACCAACTTTTACAACGAGCCGAGCGACTCTGTATACAGCGAGGGATCCGCTTCACCCCGACCCGACGTCAGGTATTTCGCCTGCTGGCGGCACACGGCAATGCCATCAGCGCCTATGATTTGTTAGCCCAGCTGCAACAAACCGAAGCCAATGCCAAGCCGCCAACCGTCTATCGGGCACTCGATTTCTTGCTCGAACAGGGCTTTGCTCACAAGGTGGAATCGCTCAACGCATTTATCTTCTGCTGCCACTTCGATCATGCTCACCCGATGCAGTTGCTGATCTGCGACGAGTGCGGCGATGTGGTCGAGCTGCACGATACGGCCATAGATAGCGCGTTTTCCGAGCAGGCCCACTTGCATGGTTTTACGATTACCAATAAGACAATAGAGGCACATGGCCAATGTGCTCGCTGTACGCCCACTGTAGGAAGTCATTATGAAGGCTGATTTTGTAAATCCGTTCCTGCTATCCCTGCTCAATGTGCTCTCCACCATGGCACAGCTGGAACTCAAACCGGGCAAACCGAAACGCAAGATGGATGAGCTGGCGCGCGGCGACGTCTCCGGCCTGATCGGCATGGTCGGCCCGCAGACCCGTGGTTCTCTCTCCATCAGCTTCGAGAAGGGGCTGGCGCTGGAGATCATGCGCCGCATGCTGGGGGAAGCCCCCGCCAACATCAACGAAGAGGTGACCGACATGGTCGGTGAAATCACCAACATGGTAACCGGTGGCGCCAAGCGGATGCTGGGTGAGAAGGGTTACGAGTTTGATATGGCCACCCCCATCATCGTCTCCGGAGCCAACCACACCATCACCCACCGGGCCGATGGCACCAAGATCATGATGCCGTTCGAATCAGATTACGGCCGCGCCACCATCGAAATCTGCTTCGAGTAACCCTATGTGGAAAGCATTGAAATGGATTTTCATCTGCTGGGCCCTGTTGTTGATCCTGTCGGATATCCAGATCAGCACCTCCCTCTACAAATACGAGGATAACCGGGTGCTCATCAACTTCCCCCGCTGGGAAGCCAAGCAGCCCTGGGGCACCTTCGAGTGGCATGCCGGACGGGTGCAAACCCACTGGTATGGTCTGGACGGCAAACCCAAGCCGACAGGCCCGCAAATCTGACTTGTTAACGGATCCGGCAGAAACAGAAGAGGCCAGCAGATGCTGGCCTCTTTGCTATCTCTGACTGGGGATCAGGCCGCTTCGGCAGCCAGCTTCCCGCTTGGCCGCACCAAGAGGCCAAGGCCGCAGGTCAGCAGGGTCGGCAGCAACCAGGCGAGCCCCTTGTCGAACAGCGGCAGGAAGGCAAACGCATCCATCTGCATACCGACAGCGCCCAGTCCGTCCAGACAGCCGAACAGGAAAGCCACCAGCAGCACGGCACGAAACACCAGACGTGGCCGACCGAAACTACCCTGAGCAAAAGTAACCAGCACCAGCGCGATGGCAACCGGATAGATGGCCACCAGTACCGGAATAGAGAGCCTGATCAGCTCGCTCAACCCCACATTGGCCACCAGGACGCACAAGCAGCCCATCAGCCCATCAGCAGCACCCACTTGCGGTATGTCCAGCCAGCCAGACTGTGGAAGAAGTCGGCACTGGCGCAAAGCAGACCGACCGCACTGGTAAAGCAGGCCAGGGTGATGATGGCGGCCAGGATGAACTGCCCCGGCTGACCAAACAGGCTCAGGACGTAGGCATTGACGATGGCGCCGCCATTGCTGGTATCGCTCGCCACTCCGGCGGCGCTGTTGCCAAGGTAGAACAGGGAGATATAGACCGCCGAGAGTCCGGCCGCAGAGATCAGGCCTGCGATGGTCAGGTATTTGAACTGGCTCGGGTAGTCTTCAATACCCTTGCGCCGCAGCAAACCGATGATAAGCGCGCCGAACATCAGGGAGGCCAGGGTATCCATGGTGTTGTACCCCTCCAGCATCCCCTTGATGAGCGGGGTCTCGACATAGTCGCCGCTGGCATCGGGCATAGTGCCCTGTGGCGCCATAAAGACCCCGACCGCCAGAATAAGCAGCATCACCATCAGGGCCGGTGTCAGGTATTTGCCCACCGCATCCAGCAGTCGGCCCCGATTCAGCGAGACCAGGATCACCAGTGCAAAGAAGAGCAGGCTGTAAAGCAGCAGCCCGTGTTGGCCGGCCTCGCCAAGCCAGGGCTTGAGCCCCATCTCGTAGGCGACCAATCCGGTGCGCGGTGTGGCAAAAGCCGGTCCCATAATGATGTAGATGGCGATGGCCAGCGCTGTGGCGGCCCAGCCCGGTAGATAGCGGGTCATCCCGGTCCAGCCACTCGCGCCGCCACCCGAACTCCCCTTGGCCACCGCAATCAGGGTGATCAGCGGCAAGCCCACCGCCGTCAGCAAAAAGCCGCACATGGCAGCCAGCAGATGCTCACCGGCCATGAAACCGGCCAGCGGCGGAAAAATGATATTGCCAGCCCCCAGATAGAAGGCAAACGTCATAAACCCCAACCCGAATACATCGGACAACTTCAATGATTTCGTCAAACCCAACCTCATCTGCCTTATCAGCTTGTTATTGATTGCACCCACTGCCTGGCAGATAACCGGTAACAATACCTCTTGCTTCTTTCTCGTCCTGAGACAGGACAAGAATCACTCATTCAGCATAAAGAAAATGAATAAAAGCTCAATCTCAAATTAATATATTGAAACAATTTAACTATACAGAGTTAAACACCAATAAATTTGGCAATCTCAAAAGGATACAAAACAGAGGTTGCACCAAGAGGGGAGCACGGGCGGTAAAGGAGTGGAACTGATGAACGTCGCCGAGAGCGATCATCACGACACTACGGCACACACTCCAGCACAGACTGCTGAAAGATGAAAAACAAAAGAGCCTGCACGGGGCAGGCTCTTGGCAACATCACATCGGGCGTGATCAGGCGGCTTCGGCGGCCATCTCGGTCGGACGCACCACCATGCCTACTACGCAGGCCAGCAGGGTCGGCATCAGCCAGGCGAGGCCCTTGTCGAACAACGGCAGGAAGGCGAACGCATCCATCTTCATGCCGGCAGCACCCAGACCATCCAGGCAACCGAACAGGAAGGCCACCACCAGCACCGCACGGAACACCAGACGGGGACGACCGAAGTAACCCTTCAGGAAGGTGACCAGCACCAGCGCCACGGCAACCGGATAGATGGCAACCAGCACCGGAATGGAGAGGCTGATCAACTGGCTCAGGCCCACGTTGGCCACCACGGCGCAGACAACGCCCAGCAACACCACCAGCTTCTTGTAGCTCATGCCGGTGAGATTGTGGAAGAAGTCTGAACAGGCGGAGATCAGACCCACGGCAGTGGTGAAGCACGCCAGGGTGATAATGGCGGCCAGGATCAGTTGACCGGGCTGACCAAACAGGCTCAGCACGTAGGCGTTGACGATGGCGCCACCGTTGCTGACATCCGTCGCCACACCGGCCGCGGTGTTACCCAGACGGAACAGGGAAACATAAACCACACACAGACCAATGGCGGAGATGAGGCCGGCAATGGCCAGATACTTGAACTGGCTCTTGTAATCGTTGATGCCCTTCTGGCGCAGCAGGTCGACGATCAGGGCGCCAAACATCAGGGACGCCAGGGTGTCCATGGTGTTGTAGCCTTCCAGGATCCCTTTCACGAAGGGGCTGTTCTGATAGTCACCGGACGCATCCGGCATGGTGCCTTGCGGCGCCACGAATACCCCGACCGCCAGGGTCAGCAGCAGCAGCATGAGTACCGGTGTCAGGTATTTGCCGATGGCGTCCATCAGCTTGCCCTGGTTCATGGAAACCAGCATGGCCACGCCGAAGAAGATCACGGTATAGGCCGCCAGACCCGCCTGACCCATATCACCGATGAACGGCTTGAGGCCCATCTCGTAGGCCACCAGACCGGTACGGGGCGCAGCAAAGGCCGGGCCGATGATGATATAGATGGCCACGGCCAGCGCGGTCGCGACACCGGCAGGCAGCAGTTTGGTCATGCCCGCCCAGCCGTTACCGGCTTTTGCCACGGCCAGAATGGTCACCAGGGGCAGGCCCACGGCAGTCACCAGAAAGCCGAACATCGCCAGGGAGAGGTGCTCACCGGCCATGTAACCGGCCAACGGCGGGAAAATGATATTACCGGCGCCCAGGTAGAAGGCGAAGGTCATAAACCCTAATCCGAGTACATCGGACAATGTGAGTGATTTCGTCAAGTTCAACCTCGTCTGTCTTGTAAATTATTGCTTGTTATAGTTTTTATCGGTCGCTGACCGGGTGTGTTCAGGGGGGATAAAAAAAGAGCCCCGCGTGTTTTTTCATCACAACCAGTGGTTTTAGCTGGTCTGGAGCGGGCGCTCGATCTGGAACCAGCATAATGGCGTGAAAAAATAGTTCAAGACGAAATTTACATCTTCAAATAGAAGGGACTGGTCAGTTGGATATATCTGTCGGAATAGGCTCCATCAGCAGAATGGATCACAATCTCACCCCTCTCACACCTGTTTAATCCTCTGCCAAGTAGCAATAAAACACGATTTGCCTCTTTACCCTCTCTGGTGATAACAGCTGTATAACAAATCCCATGCAGATCATAATGCGCCGAGATGCATAAAATTTCATCGGCCATCGCCGTCGGCAGTACCAGCGCCACCTGACCGTTCTGGCTCAGCAAACGATTGCAAGCCGCCAGTAATCCGTGACTGTCGAGGGCGCCGGTATGACGGGCCAACGCCCGCGCCGGATCGCTAAATGACTGGCCTGCCACGAAATAGGGGGGGTTGGAGACGACAAGATCGTAGGGGGCGGCCTGATAATCCTGAATGGCACTCTCTATGATGGTCACTCGATCGGCCCAGGGAGAGGCCGCCGCATTCTCCCGCGCCTGGCTGGCCGCATTAATATCCAGCTCGACCGCATCGAGACGACAGTCAGATCTGCTGCGCTGGGCCAGCATCAGGGCGATCAGGCCGCTGCCGGTGCCGATATCGAGCACACGGTGCGCCTGTTCGACCGGCGCCCAGGCACCGAGCAGAATGCCATCGGTGCCTACCTTCATGGCGCAGCGATCGTGATTGATATGGAACTGTTTGAAGGTAAATCCGCGACTACGCCCCATTTGGCCCCCGTCATCTGAAAAAATGGTGGGCGATTATAGCGGCTAAGACACACTCACCAATAGGAGCCGACGAGATAATCGCCTATAATCTGCCGTTTCCTTAATGACCGAGTATTGCCATGAGCCAGTCCTTTGATGATTTCGACCTGCACCCCGCCCTCAACCGGGCCTTGGCCGAGATGGGATTCACCCGCCCCACCACCATCCAGCAGATGGTGCTGGAGCCAGCCCTGGACGGCCGCGATATTCTGGCATCCGCTCCAACCGGTACCGGCAAAACGGCCTCCTTCCTGCTGCCGGCACTCCAGCACCTGCTGGACTTCCCGCGCCGCAAGCCGGGCCCCTGCCGCATGCTGATCCTGACCCCGACCCGCGAGCTGGCGCTGCAGGTGACCGCCCACGCCAAGGCGCTGGCGGTGCACACCAACCTCAGCATCGAGACCATCATCGGCGGCGTCAGTCATGAAGAGCAGTTGCCTGCCCTGACCAAGACCACCGACATCGTGGTCGCCACCCCGGGTCGTCTGCTCGAGTACATCGAGAAAGAGGAGTTCGAGAGCCACGACATCGAGGTGCTGGTGCTGGACGAAGCGGACCGCATGCTGGACATGGGCTTTATCAAGGATGTGAACCGCATCGTGGCCGAAGCGCGCTACCGCAAGCACACCATGCTGTTCTCCGCCACCCTGGAAGGGGCAGGCCTTGAGAAGTTCGCCAACGAGATCCTCAACGATCCGGTCGAACTGCATGCCGAGCCGCCCCGCAGCGAACGTCGCCCGATCACCCAGTGGGTGCATCTGGCCGATGATGCTGCGCACAAGCTGGCGCTGCTGATCCATATCCTGAAAGATCCGGAAACCCAGAAAGCCATCGTCTTCGTCAAGACCCGCGAGCGTCTGGCGGAGCTCTCCGGCCAGCTGCAGGCTGCGGGCATCCCGTGCGCCTGGATCCGTGGCGAGATGGAGCAGAGCAAGCGCGTCGAGTCGATCCGCAAGTTCCACGCAGGGGAAGTGCCCTTCCTGATCGCGACCGACGTTGCCGCCCGTGGCATCGACCTGCCGAACGTCAGCCATGTCATCAACTATGACATGCCCTACGGCACCGACGTTTACGTCCACCGTATCGGCCGTACCGGTCGCGCTGGCAACCGTGGCTGCGCCATCAGCCTGGTAGAAGCTCACGACATGGCAATGGTCGCCAAGATCGAACGCTACACCGAGGAGCGCCTCAAGCGCCGGGTGATCGACGAGCTGCGCCCGAAACACAAGGAAGCGCGGGTACCGGTGAAGAAGAAAAAGCCGGTCGACAAGAAGAGGTCCGCCAAGAAGAAAAAGAAGAAGTAATCGCCAAGCGCGAAAGAGAAGGGCCATCCCACGGGATGGCCCTTCTGCATGCATCACCTTGCCTGGCGGTCAGGCCACGGCTCTGCGCATCCCCATATGGGGGATATCATCTTCGACATACCCCTCCCCTTCAGCCACAAAGCCGTGCTGGCCGTAGAAGCCCTGCAGATGGGCCTGCGCGCCTAGCCAGATGCTGTGAGTCGGCCAGCGCGCCTCGCAGGCTGTCACCGCTTGCGCGATCAGCGTGTGGCCGAGGCCGCCCCCTCTCGCTCTCGGTGAGGTCACCACCCGGCCGATGGCGGCGCCGCTCTCATCACCGATACCGGGCGCCATGATCCGCGCGTAAGCAGCAAGCTGTTCGCCCTGATAACCGAGCAGGTGCCAGACCCCCTCGCGGCGATCCAGCCCGTCCAGATCCTGGAAGGGGCAGGTCTGCTCCACCACGAACACCTCGGCCCGCAATGCCAACAACTCGTACAACTCGTCAGTGGTCAATTCAGACCAGGGTTTCAGGATCCAGTTCATCGGCGACTCCTTATCAATTCGGCCTGCCAGCATAATCGTGACGCCAGCGCCCTGCATTAACCTTTGTTAAGTTCTTTCAGTCGTTTGCGAATACGGCTCAGGCTGCAGATGCAGCGTAATGCGCGGGTAGATCGGGTATAGGGAGCAACACCAACCCCTTTGCACAAAATCGGGCGCTAATAGAGAGGAAGTCAGCCCTCGCCAAGTGCTTTCAACCGCTTGCGAATGCGGCTCAGGCTGATGGGGGTAATGCCGAGATAGGCGGCGATCTGGTGATCCGGCACTCTGGCATCGAGTGCGGGAAAACTGTCCAGAAAGTGCTGATAGCGGGCCTGCGGGCTCCCGGTCAGCAGCAACAGCTCCTTCTCCTCCTTGATGCGCAGTTGTATCTCCAGCAGGTGCTGGTACCAGACTGGCCAACAGCAGAGCGGGCGCAGGTCGGCCAGCTGGAACAACTGCAAGCGGCAGGGCTCCAGCGCCTCCACGCTGTAGCGGGCGGGCTCGCCACTGAGCAGATGGTGGAAGTCGAGAAACTCGTCCCCCTCCCAGTAGAACTCCTTGATGTACTCGCGGCCATCCGCCAGCACCACTTTGGCCCGCAGCAGCCCCTGCTCCACCCTGACCAGCAGATCCGGGCTGTCGCCGGCGTGCCAGAGGCAAGATCTGGGAGCCAGGGTCAGCGAGCGGGCAAAAGAGAGGAGGCGCGCGGCCTCCTCTTTATCTGCGACCTGCGCCCAACTGAAGGGGGGTCTGTCGGTCATCACGGCATTAACTGCGGCGCTGACGGACGGCTTCGAACAGGCAGACGCCGGTCGCCACCGAAACGTTGAGGCTGGACACCGCCCCCGCCATCGGAATGCTCACCAGTTCGTCGCAATGTTCGCGGGTCAGGCGACGCATCCCCTTGCCCTCGGCGCCCATCACCAGCGCCATCGGGCCGGTCAGTTTGGCCTGATAGAGGTCGTGGTCCGCCTCGCCAGCCGTGCCAACCAACCAGACGCCGCGCTCCTTCAACTCACGCAGGCTGCGCGCCAGGTTGGTAACCTGGATCAAGGGCACCACTTCGGCGGCGCCACAGGCAACCTTGCGCACCACCGAAGTCAGGCCGGTAGCCTTGTCCCGCGGCACGATCACCGCATGGACCCCGGCCGCATCGGCGCTGCGCAGGCAGGCACCGAGGTTGTGCGGATCAGTCACGCCATCCAGCACCAGCAGGAAAGGCTGGGTCTGTTGTTCGGCCAGACTGTCCAGCAAACTGGCCAGATCGTGCTCGGCCAGCTTGGGTGCTTCGATCACCTTGGCCATGATGCCCTGGTGATTGTTGCCCTCGGCTTTATCATCAAGCGTCTTGCGGTTCACGCTCTGCACCTTGAGACCGAGGGATTCAAGCTCGGTCAGCAGGGGTTGCAGCCGGTCGTCATCCCGCCCCTTGAGGGCCCACACTTCGATGAAACGCTCCGGGGTGCGCTCAAGCAGCGCGGATACAGCGTGAATGCCGTAGATCAATTCAGTACTCATTTAGTGCTCTTGGCCTTATCGCGAGCGTTTTTGCTCGGTCGTCTGTTGCTGGGCTTGGCGCGGCCACCCTTGTCGGATTTGCCGTGATCCTTGCCCTCTTTGCGTTTTTCGTGGCGCTGGGCGCTCTTGGCCTTCTCTTTCTTGATTTCGGCCTGCTTGCGCGCCATCTCTTTGGCATTCTTGCCGGTGGCCTTGAGCGGCTCTTCCACCATCACGAAGTCGATCTTGCGATCGTCCAGGTTCACGCCCATCACCTTGACCCGCACCTTGTCACCCAGACGGTAGCGACGGCGGAAGTTCTCGCCGATCAGCTGCATGTGCAGGGGATCAAACTGGTAGTAGTCGTTGGTGAGGGTGCTGACGTGGACCAGACCATCGATGTGGATCTCCGCCAGACGGACGAAGAAACCAAAGCCGGTGACGCTGGCGATCACGCCATCGAACTCGTCACCCACGTGATCCAGCATGTACTCGCACTTGAGCCAGTCGGCCACGTCGCGGGTCGCATCATCGGCACGGCGCTCGGTCATGGAGCAGTGCTCGCCCATCGGGTCCACTTCTTCCAGCTGGTAGTGATAACCACCGCTCGGGGTCCACTTGTGGCGCAGGTTGCCCTGTTGCTCTTTTGCAGTCTGGTACTTGATGGCGCGGTGCAGGATCAGGTCGGGATAGCGACGGATCGGCGAGGTGAAGTGCGCGTAGGACTTCAACGCCAGACCGAAGTGACCGATGTTGTCAGCCTGATAGACCGCCTGACGCATGGAGCGCAGCAGCATGGTGGAGAGCAGCTCGGCATCCGGGCGCCCTTCAAACTTGGCAGCCAGCTCGGCAAAGTCTTTCGGTTCGGGTTCGAGACCGCCTTTGAGCTCCAGACCCAGTTCGGCCAGAAAATCACGGAAACCGGTCAGACGCTCTTCACCCGGACGGTCGTGCACCCGGAACAGGGCAAAGGCTTCGTTCTTCTCGATGTAACGGGCCGCGGCCACGTTCGCCTGGATCATGCACTCTTCGATGATCTTGTGGGCGTCGTTGCGCACCAGCGGCACGATCTGGTCGATCTTGCGCTGGGCGTTGAAGATGAAGCGGGTCTCTTCGCTCTCGAATTCCACGGCGCCACGCTGATGACGAGCGTGCTTGAGCGCCTTGTAGAGGTTGTTGAGCTCTTCGATGTGGCCCACCAGCGGGTCATATTGCTGACGCAGCTTGGGATCACCATCCAGAATGGCCGCGACCTTGCTGTAGGTCATGCGCGCATGGGAGTTCATCACCGCTTCGTAGAACTTGTAGCCGGACATGCGGCCAGCGGCGGAGATGGTCATCTCGCACACCATGCAGAGACGGTCAACCTGCGGGTTCAGGGAGCACAGCCCGTTGGAGAGCACCTCCGGCAGCATGGGCACCACGAACTCGGGGAAATAGACCGAGTTGCCGCGCTGATAGGCTTCGGCATCCAGCGCAGTGCCTGGCTTCACGTAGGCGGATACGTCCGCAATGGCAACCCACAGGCGCCAGCCGCCACCACGCTTGGCTTCACAGAAGACGGCGTCATCGAAGTCGCGGGCATCTTCCCCGTCAATGGTGACCAGCGGCAGGGCGCGCAGGTCGATACGACCCTCTTTGGCTTTTTCCGGTACCTGTTCGCCGAGACCGGCAACCTCCTTGGTCACCTCCTCCGGCCAGGTATGCGGGATACCGTGGGTACGCAGAGCGATCTCGATTTCCATGCCCGGCGCCATGTTCTCGCCCAGCACGTCCAGTACGGTACCGACCGCGTTGATGCGGGAGTTGGCGCGCTGGTTGATGCGCACCACCACGACCTGGCTCTGGCGAGCACCCTTGTTTTCGCCTTCCGGGATGATGATGTCCTGACCGATACGGCTGTCGTCCGGCACCACGAAACCGACGCCGTTCTCGACGAAGTAACGGCCGACGATGTCTGCCTCACGGGGCTTGAGCAGGCGCACCAGACGCGCCTCCTGACGACCCTTGCGGTCAATCTCGGTCGGCTGCACCAGCGCATAGTCACCGTGCATCAGGCGCTGCATCTCGCGGTTGTTCAGATACAGATCCGGTCCACCACCTTCCGGGCGCAGAAAACCGAAACCATCTTTATGGCCGAGTACATACCCTTTGACCAGATTCAGACGATCCGGCAGGGCGTAACATTGGTTGCGAGTGAATACCAGCTGCCCATCGCGCTCCATGGCGCGCAGACGACGGCGCAAAGCTTCCAACGGCTCTTCGTCAGTCAGCTTGAGTGCCTTGGCCAGCTCTTCGCGGGACATCGGCTTTTCGTGACCCTTGATGAGTTCGAGGATCAGCTCGCGACTGGCGATGGGGTTTTCGTATTTTTCGGCCTCGCGTTGGAGGAAAGGATCTTTTTGAGACATAAGCAGGCCTTAGGGTAGGTAATAACCCAGCCATTATATCGAAGGGGGGGGCGAATGGCATCCATCGGCTGCCTTTTGGCCAATCTCTCTGTCATACTATCTTCAGTTCGCTGGCATGATGAGACACGGAACTCATGAGTAAGGACACGTTTGCCCAATCTGCCGCCTATCTCAAGCAGGCGGTACCCTTGATGATCAAGTACCAGATCCCCACGACGCCGGACAATTACCACCTGTGGTACAACTATGTCTCGGCCAGCATGCCCGAGCTCAACCAGGCGATCGATCAGGCCGTCAAGCTGCAGGGAACCTGCTCGCTCACCACCTGCGAACGGCTCTATCACCAGTATCTGGCCGCTCAGGATGAGAAGCAGATGGAGGCGATGAAGCTGAGCCTGGCCGCCATGGCCAACGAGCTCGGTCACTCCATGCAGGACGCCATCTCCGATACCGGCATGTTTCAGGAGATGCTCGACAAGAGTTTTGACAAGCTCAGCCGCATCGATGACGAGGGCTTCAGCCTGGAAGACACCATGGGGATCCTGCGGGAACTGGTGCGCGAATCGCGGGACGTGCGGATGTCCACCATGCACTTTCGCAATCAAATCAGCAATGCCGAGAAAGAGATCAAGGAGCTGCGAGCGGCGCTCAACGAGACCCGCAAGCTGGCCAACGAGGATGCCCTCACCAGCCTGCTCAATCGTCGCGCCTTCGATCTGGAACTGGAAGGGCTGATCCGCAGCCAGCACCCCTTCTCGCTGATCCTGACCGATATCGATCGCTTCAAGAACTTCAACGATGAATATGGCCATCTGCTCGGCGATCAGGTACTGCGTGCCTTCAGCAAACGGCTGCGTGACGCCTGTCAGGAGGGGGTAACCGCTTATCGGATCGGCGGAGAAGAGTTCGCCCTGCTGGTTCCCCATCGCGCGCTGGCACTGGCCAGACAGATGGCGGAAAGCATGCGCCGGGCCATTGAACGGATGTCGATTCTGGATCGCAAGTCGGGTCGTCGTATCGACCACATCACCGCCTCATTTGGCGTGGGTGAGTTCAACGGTCAGGAGAGCGCGGACTGTCTGGTCGAACGTACCGACAAGCTGCTCTACAAGGCCAAGGAGCTCGGCCGCAACCGGGTGATGCCGCTGCCGTCCTGATACTGCCCCCCCCCTCATAACGCCTTGCTCCGTTAAATGAAAAAGCCAGTCAGATCAACTGACTGGCTTTTTTTGTATTTCACAACCAACGAGGCGGCCTTGTCACCGCCCCGCAAGAGGCTGGTTCAGCAGATTATTGCTGAGCCTCGGCAACCCCTTCCACCTTCACTTCAACGCGGCGATCCGGAGCTAGGCAGACGATCAGCTCACGTTTGGACTTGCTGACACAGCTGTCGCCGGTAACCGGTGAGGATTTACCACGCCCTTCCACATTGATCTTGGCGGCCGGGATCCCTTTACCAACCAGATAGTTGGCGACGGTCTGGGCACGTTGCTCGGAAAGCTTCTGGTTGTAGGCATCGGAACCGATACGGTCGGTGTGACCAATCACGGTTGCTACGCCATCCTTGGGTCGCGCCTCTTCGATCTGGGTATAGAGGCTATCAAGCGCCTGACTGGCCTCTGGCTTGAGGGTCGCCTTGTTGAAGTCAAACAGCACGTCGGAACTCAGGGTGAACTGCTTCTCAACCATCACAGGCGCGGGAGCAGGTTCCGGAGCCGGGGCGGGCGCCACAGGGGCAACCTGACCAAAGCGATAAACCGCCGCCAGCGACAGCAGGCCGTTATCCATTCTCACGCCGGTGTCATCACGGTCGCCATACGGTGTGGTGTACTGGTACTCCAGGCGAGCAGCCCAGTCGAGGTTGAATGCATACTCGGCACCCAGTGCGCCGACCATGACAAAGCGGCTGTCATCTTTGTAGACATCGCTCTTGGTATCAGCCCAACCATAACCGCCACCGACACGACCATACAGATCCAGATTATCGGTAACCGGGAAACCCAGTTTCAGGGTCAGCTGCGCCAGCTGCGCTTTCACTTCATCACTGAAAGCGCCAGCCGCCGTAGTCGCATCGTATTTGTAATTGCCCAGGTAGTCGTAACCCAGCTCCAGCCCCAGATTCTGGTTGATCTGATAGCCGCCAAACACACCTGCACCCAGGGCATCGTTGGTCTCATTGCCAAGCGTCAGGGCATTGCTTTCATCAATGCCGTAGAAGTTGGACCAACCCAGTTTGGCACCGCCATACCAGGTGTTGTCCTGACCGGCAGCCTGGGCATTGGCCGCCAGCAAGCCGGTAACCAGCAAGGTAATCAATGTTTTTTTCATGTCTGAGCCTCTGCAACTTTATGTAGGAGGAGGTTGATTGATATCACCTCGTCTTATAGGTGCAACCACCCAAAAGCGATCGCAGCATATCAACGTTAGCCTATTTTCAAGTCACTGATATCAATTAACAAAAAACACTGTAACGCAAGTGTGTTACAAAAACAGCAACAAATGTTTGTTAATTGAACTAAGTGTGACGCAAAAAGACGCATTGAAGAGGGCCCGGGGGAGAACAGGGGCCAGCAGCATGCTGGCCCTGTGAGGAATCAGTGACGAACAAACTCGTAGTTCCGGTCAATAAAATCAGCCACGCGCTGACTCAGTGCCGTGTGCACGGTTTTGGTCGGATGCACCTGATCCCAGAACATATGCTCGTCGCAGTTGAGGACTGCGGCACTACGTTTTGCCTGCGGGCTCACCACCGCCTGCGCCAGGATCGGGTTACCGGCGATCGCCACCCTCTCGGACAGACTCAAAGCCGGAGCCGGGGCAACCTCGGCGGCGCTGCCTGAGAAGGGCTTCCACATGTAGCCGCCGTCATAACAGGCGTGCTCGGTGTCGCTCAGACCAAACAGCTGGGGATCGCGCACCATCTCGTCAAACTGTTTGTCGACCTCGAACAGCTTCACGATGCCAAGGGGGGCCAGCTCGCGGGTGAGGTTCTGCAGCCGCTGGTTGTGGTAGCGGGCCACATGGCGCACCTTCTCCACCACCTTCATGCTGCGGGCCGACGGGGTCTGCCCCAGATCCGGGATGTTGAACAGCAGGATCTGCTGCGCGCCGTTGAGCACCAACCGGTTGGATGCCAGCCGGATGGTATCGATCACCCGATCCGCATCCCGCTCGGTGTTCCAGCCATAGGCCAGATAGTCGTTGGCACCGACCCAGATCACCACCAGGTCATCGGGGCGGAATTTGTCCTTTTTCAGGAACTGATCGATCTCGTAATCGAAGTTATTGATCACCTGATACTTGGGATCCCATGCCCACTTGTTAAACCAGCCCAGCTTGTTGTATGCCACCGCCGTCGCGCCGCCTTCCGCCTCGTTGGCCACGACCAGACCGGGGAAATGCTGGTCACGCAACTGCTCCAGCCACACCGGGCCGTTGCTGAAGCGCCCGTTGAAGTAGGGTGGGCTGGAGGGGAGATATCCCCGCATCTTCTTGTACATCTTGCCGGTGTCGGAGAGGCTGTCACCAAACATCACGACCCGGGAAAAAGGCTGGCGTCCCTCTGCCGCTTGCGCGGTCAATGCCATTAACCCCAATAAACAAACAAGCCATTTTTTCATATTGTTATGCTCTTCGATTAAGCAGGTGAGACCTGCGGACTTCCCCTCGAATGGCGGCAAGCACGGGAAGAGTCTGCCACCACTGACTTCTGGTGAAGGCGACAGATTACAGTTCCAGATGAAATCACACATGTTCCATCACCGATGAAATCGCTTGCGCTCACAAAACAGACAATCACAACTGCGTATTTCTTTCACGCTTGTTTCACGCCCCGCGCGGCACAATGCCCTCATACCAACGACAGGAGTATGAAATGAACAAGGCAAGCGCAAGCGTAATCGGACTGTTGACCCTGATGTCTGTCTCCTCTTTTGCCATGGCGGCCTATACCGGCCCGCAGGAGCAGAACAAGGTCTCCGTTGCTCAACTGAAAGATCTGGCCGATGACAGCTGGGCCACGCTGGAAGGGAAACTGGTCAAGCATCTGGGCGGCGAGAACTATCTGTTCCGCGATGCCAGCGGTGAAGTGGAGGTCGAAGTGGATCAGGATGTGTGGCGCGGCACCGAAGTGGGCCCGGACGATCTGATCCGCATCCGTGGTGAAGTGGACCACAGCTGGAACAAGACCGAAGTGGAAGTGAAAACCCTGGAGAAAGTGGGCGCAGCCCCGCAGACCAAGGGCGGCTTCATCGCCAAATAAGGCCACTTCACCGACGAACTGGCCAGACGTTAAAAGGGCGCTTGCTATCAAGCGCCCTTTTGCATGGTTAACGCAGCGTTACCGCTTAACCGGCCCGACCAGAAAAGGTTCTTTTGAACCCCTTCTCGGCCTGGTTGACCTTGTAGAGGTAACGGCGCGCCTCCTCTTTGGGATGCTGCTCGGTCAACACCTGATAGACCGCCTCGGGGGAGAGCTGGTTGATCCGGCCCGGCGCCGCCTTGCGATCGCTGGAGAAGGTGTTGAGCACCCCGCCGGCGCCACCGTTATAGGCAGAGATCACCGCATAGCGACGGGAGCGCGGGTCCTCGATATCCGCCAGATAGACGGTCTGCAACAGGTGCAGATAGGCGGTACCGACATCGATGTTGTAGGCCGGATTGAACAGCTCCTCCCGGGTCGGCTGGCCGTTCTTGCCCTTGACCCGCACATAGACGTCACGACCGGCAGTAGCCGGGATCACCTGCATCAGGCCATAAGCGTTGGCATGACTCACCGCATAGGGGTTGAAGCTGCTCTCGGTCTTGATCACCGCATAGATCAGGCTCTCCGGCACGCCGTATTTGCGCGACGCTTCCCGGATGATCCCCGCATACTTGTAGCCCCGCCTGTCTTCATGGTTGGCCACCATGGGAATATCGACGAAGAAGATGGTACGAATACCCAAGGTACGCTTCTTCATCGCCGTGCTGAGCAGGTAATCGGCATAGCGCTCGGCGCGCCAGGAGGCTCGGATTGGCTGGCGCTGATTGTCCAGCACCTGACCGTAGAGGAAGGGCTCGCCGCCGGTCAGAATTTCCCGATCGGAGTAAAGATCCACTTCGGCCGGATCATCCGGGGTCAGCAGGGTCTCGATGATGGCGCGACGCAGGTGAGCGCGGGGATCTATGCCCGAGACCGTCTCCACCATGATGTGACCGCTGGAGAAGTCGATGTGGGCCCGGCTCTTGTACTGATCCGTGTATTTTACGTAGTCAAACTTGCCCGCAAACAGCGCCTCCCGCCCCCATATCTCGTTCACGTTATGGGAGAGCGCGCTGATCATGTGTTCAAAACCGCGGATGTCCTTGCCGTTGACCAGATCGTCATCCTCACTCCCGCTGGGCTTGGGAGAGGATGAGCAGGCAGAGAGAAACAGCAGGGTGCACAGCAGCCAAAAAATTCGGCCCATAGGATCCTCAAACCGGGCAGCAGAGCTGCCCATCATTCATTTGCTGCGACTTCAGGAGCGGTCACGCTAGTGTGGCGCCATTCCCGCACCTGTTCACACGTACAACAGCCGGTGAGCTTACTGGGCAGGCGGGGTGTAACCTTCGATCTCCACTTCACCTGCATCAAACAGGTAGCTGACCATCTCTTTTTCCAGCAGTTGGCGATGCTCAAGATTCATCATGTTGAGCTTTTTCTCGTTGATCAGCATCACCTGCTTCTTCTGCCACTCGGCCCAGGCTTCCTTGCTGATGTTGTCAAAAATCCGCTTGCCGAGCTCACCGGGATAGAGTTGAAAATCCAGACCCGGGCCCTCTTTTTTCAGGCGTTGGCAAAATACAGTACGGCTCATGTTGACCTCTATGGTTGTAACTCTGGATAGGCGAGCAGACGGGCCGTGGCGGCCGCCAGCCCCACCTCGGCAGGATGGCGTAAGTTATACCAGAGTCGGTTATCTGCTTCCATGAGCCGCAGCGGCTGCGCCTCATCAATGTCAATCAGCAGCGGCTGAATATCGAGATGGAAGTGGCTGAAGGTATGGCGAAAACCGGCCAGTTCCCGATAACCGTGATGCGCCAGCCCCAGATTGGCCAGCAGGCCATCCACCTCCGCCAGCGAGGCCACCTGCGGGAAGCAGTAGAGCCCGCCCCAGATCCCCTGCGGCGGCCGCTTCTCCAGCAGCAACTCGTCGCCGTGGCGGATCAGCAGCATGATGCCATCGCGGGCCGGAATGCTCTTTTTCGGCTTGCTGTTGGGATAGGCGGTGGGCTTGCCTTGCGACAGCCCCTGGCAATCGGCCCGCACCGGACAGCGATCACAGGCCGGCTTGCTGCGGGTGCAGATCGTCGCCCCGATATCCATCATCGCCTGGTTGTAGTGCGCCACACCGAGCTTGGGAGTGAGCCGGATGGCGATCTCCCACAGCTCGTTCTCCACCTGTTTCTGGCCGGGCCAGCCCGGCAGCGCCAGCCAGCGGGTGAGTACCCGCTTCACGTTGCCATCAAGGATGGCGTGGGGCTGACCCAGAGAGAGCGACAACACGGCCCCGGCGGTAGAACGGCCAATGCCGGGCAATGCCATCACCTCGTCAAAGCGCTCGGGAAAGAGGCCGTGGTGATGATCGCGGATCTGCTGGGCCGCCTTGTGCAGGTTGCGGGCCCGAGCGTAGTAGCCAAGCCCGGTCCAGTGGTGCAGCACCTCGTCGACGGGGGCATTAGCCAGCGCCACCACATCGGGGAAGCGTGCCATAAAACGCTGGTAATAGGGGATCACGGTAGCGACCTGAGTCTGCTGCAGCATGATCTCCGAGACCCAGACCCGGTAAGGGGTCTTCTCCTGCTGCCAGGGCAGGGTTTTGCGGCCATGAAGCTGGTACCACTCCAGAACCCGGCTTGCGAAGGTTGATTGATTCACGTTGTTCTCATGTCGTTGATATAAGGGGAACTCTGCGGTTCCTTTGGCTCATCTGGCCAGCGCGGGCATAACGCCATCACGCAACACAGCGCCAGCTGTCTGGTGCGGCAGCGTAAGGCCTCGTCCCGCCCAAGTCAAAGCCACGCTGACTGGCGCTGCGGCCAGGTGGTGGTCAGGCAGCAAAGCGGTAACAAAGACGATATACTCGGCCCCACAATTGATGACGGGAGAGACGGTTTGCAGACTTATCTGGTTGGGGGCGCAGTGCGGGATCGCCTGCTGGGATTGCCGCAGGGAGACAGGGATCATCTGGTGGTCGGCGCTACCGTGGAGCAGATGCTGGCGCTGGGCTTTACCCAGGTCGGTCGCGACTTTCCCGTGTTTCTTCACCCCAAAACCCAGCAGGAGTATGCCCTCGCCCGTACCGAACGCAAACAGGGTCAGGGCTACACCGGCTTTGTCTGCCACGCCGCCCCCGATGTGACCCTGGAGCAGGATCTGCTGCGCCGGGACCTCACCATCAACGCCATCGCCGAAGATGATCAGGGCCAGCTCCACGATCCCTACGGTGGCATTGAGGATTTGGAAAAACGGCTGCTGCGCCACGTCTCCCCCGCCTTTGCCGAAGACCCGCTGCGCATCCTGCGGGTCGCCCGCTTCGCCGCCCGCTTCCACGCTCAGGGCTTTACCATCGCGCCGGAAACTCTCGCCCTGATGAGCGAGATGACGGCAGCCGGCGAGCTGGCTCACCTCACTCCGGAGCGGGTCTGGAAGGAGCTGGAAAAAGTGCTGCTGGGGCCAACCCCGCAGATCTTTATCGAGGTGCTGCGCCAGTGCGGCGCCCTCAAGGCGCTGTTTCCCGAAATTGATGCGCTGTTTGGCGTCCCCGCCCCAGCCAAGTGGCACCCGGAGATCGACACCGGCATCCACACCCTGATGGTGCTGGAGCAGGCGTGCCGGATCTCCCCGGAATTGACCGTCCGCTTTGCCGCCCTCTGCCACGACCTTGGCAAGGGGATCACCCCCAAAGAGTTCTGGCCCAGCCATCACGGTCACGGTCAGAAGGGACTGCCGCTTATTCGCGCCCTGTGCGAGCGGTTCCGGGTACCCAATGAGTGCCGGGATCTGGCGCTGCTGGTAAGCGATCTGCATACCCACATCCACATCGCCTTTGAGCTCAAGCCCGCCACCCTGCTCAAGGTGTTCGACAAGGCAGATGCCTGGCGCCGTCCCGAGCGATTTGCCCAGTTGCTGGATGCCTGCCGCGCCGACTTCCACGGCCGTACCGGTTTCGAGGAGCGGGTCTACGCCGAGCCTGACTACGTGGCCGAAGCGCTGGCTGCCGCCCAGGCGGTGCCGGTCAAAGAGATAGTGGCGGCCGGTTTCAAGGGAGAAGAGATCAAGGAACAGCTCGCCAAAAAGCGGACCGATGCCATCAGCCGCATCAAGGATGAGTGGACCTTTATCGAGGAGTAACCTCGGTCCCATAACAGACGGCCGCCATGATGATGAGCTCCGCAAGGAGAGCATCGCCAGGGCGGCCGTTTTGCATCCAGATTGATATGTGAGGGGGCGCTAACCCCTGCTGGTGCCGTTATGCCGGACCAATTCGCTCCATCAGGCTCATATGGGATGAGCCATCGTGGCGCTTGAGGTTCTGGCGATACTCGAACTGGCGCTGGCTCTCCTGTTTGAGCCCCAGCATCAGCGAATAGCACATCGCCAGCATGATCACCGAAAACGGTAGCGCCGCTATTATACTGGCCGCCTGCAAGGCTGCCAGGCCGCCGGAGACCAGCAGGATGGCGGCAACCAGCCCCTGCCCCAGACCCCATACGGCGCGGTGCAGTACCGGCGGCTCCTGATCACCGATGGAGAGCAGGGTCGTGATGACCAGCGTGCCCGAATCACTGGAGGTGATGAAGTAGGTGCAGATGAGCAGGGTCAGCACGGCCTTGGCGATCCAGCCGAAGGTCTCCCAGTGCAGCAGCTCGACCGTTTTGTAGAGCGCCAGCGTCACATCCTGATTGACCGCGGCCACCACGCCGCCACCGCCAAACAGCTCCAGATTCATCGCCGTACCGCCAAACACGGTGAGCCAGAACATGCCGAGCAGCGAGGGTACCAGCAACACACCGAGCACAAACTCGCGGATGGTACGCCCCTTGGAGATGCGGGCGATGAACATGCCGACAAACGGCGCCCAGGCAATCCACCAGCCCCAGTAAAACGCCGTCCAGCTCGACTGCCAAGCAGAAGTGCCGTTGGCCTCGGTGTTGGTCCAGAAGCTCAGTTTGATGATGTTCTGCAGGTAATCACCGATGTTCTGCACATAGGCGTTGAGGATGTAGGTGGTCGGCCCCAGCACCAGAAAGAGGCCCAGCACGAACACACTCAGCCAGATATTGAGCTCGGAGAGGATCTTCACCCCGCGCCCGACCCCGGAGACCGCCGAGAGGGTGGCGATCAGGCTGATGCCGCCAATCAGCCAGAGCTGGTTGGACTGCGACACTGCCATGCCGAACATCTGGTTGAGGCCGGTATTCATCTGGGAGACACCCAGCCCGAGGGAAGTCGCCACCCCGAACACGGTGCCGAACACCGCCAGCACATCGGCTGCATGGCCCCAGAAGCCGTAGATCCGCTCGCCGAGGATGGGATAGAGCACAGAGCGAATAGCCAGCGGCAATTTGCGGCGATAACTGAAGAAGGCCAGAGACAGGCCGACGATCACATAGATGGCCCAGGGGTGCAGACCCCAGTGGAAGAAGGTGAGGCGCATGGCGATCTGGGCTGCTTCCGGGGTCATTCCTTCGGTAATGAATGGATTGCCCTGCAGATGGTTCATCGGCTCGGCGATGCTCCAGAACACCAGACCGATACCCATGCCCGCGCTAAAAAGCATGGAGAACCAGGCGAAGTAGCCGAACTCCGGTACCTGGTCGTCGTCACCCAGTCGGATGCTGCCAAAACGGCTGAACATCAGGTAGACAGCGAAGAACAGGAACAGGGCGACTACCAGAATGTAGTACCACTTGAACCCGGCAATGATCTGATCCTTGGCACCGACAAACCAGGCGGCCGCGGTATCGGGAACAAATACGCCAAACAGCAAAAACAGGGTGATTACGGTGAGGGCCGTCATGGCCATGGTCGGGTTGAGGCCTTTCAATAGCCCTTTGCTTGCTCGCATCCAGCCTCCTTAGTCGTTGTTGAAAAAGTCTTCGCCCACATGATCACCGGCACCGCCGATGGCGCGATAGACCAGTTTGCCGGCTGCCTGTTCGCGGTGATCCACCAGCGAAACCGAGGGTTGACCATTCACGGCGTGACGCTTGCCAAGGAAGATGGCCATGGGAACGCCCAGATTGGAGACACCGCTGGTGATCCAGAGCCGGTTGAAATCGTAAGAGCCGCCGATGAACTCCAGCTGGGCCAGGCCAGTATCGAGGCCGGTCAGATAGAAGTTCATGGCACTTTCATCAGGAAAGAGGTGAACCAGCACATAGGCGTAGCGCAATTCATTCACCAACTCCTTTAGGTTGAAAGTACCTGTCTCGCTGCAAGAGAGGGGTAATTCACCATCATAGTGGTGCACCTTGAGGGTATTGGGGTCCTCTTCGTAGGCAGGTTGATAGCGCACAAAAGCCGAGGTATCCGGCAGTTCGTAGCGCACTCTGACCACGCGTAACTCGGCCACCAGAGACTTGATATCCAGCTCGTTGTTCATCATTTCGCTCCTCAAATGTCAGGGTGAATTCCGTGAAATGCCCGACAACCTAACACAAAATTAATTAGAGCAGAAATGATTACAGCAAAAACCATATTGACCTTGTGACGAATTAGGCGGAAAATTTTGCGCCTCTCCATAGCCCTTCAATGACGCACACCCCATGGAAAAACATGATGAAGTGCTGGTCGCTCTGCGCCAGATTATTCGTGCCATCGACATGCACTCCAGGCGCCTGATCAAAGAAGCCGGGCTCACCTCCCCGCAACTCTTGCTGCTCAAAGGGATCGACGAGCTGGGACAGATCTCCATGCGCCAGCTGGCCGATCACACCAACATGAGCCAGGCCACTGCAACCACCATCATGGACCGATTGGAGAGCCGCCAACTGGTGCAGCGCGTTCGCAGCAATACCGACAAGCGCAAGGTTCACGCGACACTGACTGACGCAGGCCGCGCCCTGCTGGCCCAGGCCCCCACCCCGCTGCAAGAACGCTTCATCCAGCGTTTTCAGGCGCTGGAAGCGTGGGAACAGACCCTGCTGCTCTCCTCCCTGCAGCGCATCTCCTCCATGATGAATGCCGATGAAATCGACGCCGCCCCGGTGCTGAGCGTCAGACCCCTCACCGAAGAGCAGGCATAAGCTGTTAAACAATTTCAGGCATAAAAAAAGCTCCCGAACGGGAGCTTTTGTCTATCAGGGGCCACAGAGAATTACTCTTCCAGGCTGATCCCGATATTGGAGACGCCATCCTGGCAGGCGAATGTTCTGATGGCCAGGATACGATCGCTGTCGCGCTCATGGGCAACCCGCTTGAGCAGTTCGACCTGGAACTCCAGCTCGGCTTCCATGTACTCGTGCTCGTAGAGCTCCTCTTCGGTCAGATCCCGCTCTTCCAGCAGCTCGATAAAACCGGCCACGGTACCGACTGATGCATGGCTGGCATCGTTAGCCTCTTCGCCAACCCGGCAGATCACCGAGTTGTAGGCACAGCCCAGCGCAACGCAGGCATCCAGCGCGGGATAGGCGCCGTAGGATTCAAACTTGCGGGGATCCGGAATGTGAGACTCGAACTCTTCGAGAATGGCACCCAGATTGACCCGGGATCCCTTGACGGTGAGGTAGACCCACAGCTGATCCAGCGCATGCCGGAAGGCACTTGCATTGCCAAAGCCGGAAGCCTGACAGAACAGGGCATAGTTGGGGTACATGCGCTCTGCCAGCGCCAGGGTGTAGACGGTCTGTTGCCAAGGCTGTAGCTCGGCCAGTCGCTTATAAAACTTGTCACCAAACACTGGAGTCGGATCCTTTGCAAAATGTGGGGCAGATTGTAGCCCACGAGGGGCGCGGCGAAAACGAAAAAGCGCCCTGGTCGGCTATGTTGCGAGATGAAGTCAGGTAAGATGGGACGAGAGCGGCATCTTGTTGCGCCGCAAATTCTGATAAGGAACAAGAGTATGAGCCAACGTACCCTTCTTTTGCTCAGCCAGGATAATGCTCACTACCAACGGCTGCTCAAGGCCGCCAACCTCCCCCATCTGCGCATTCTGCGGGCCGATAATCCGGCCGATGCCGAAAAACTGATTGGCGAAGCCCATATTCTGATGGCCGAACCGGCCCGTGCCAAACCGCTGCTGCCCAAAGCCAACAAGCTGAGCTGGTTCCAGTCCACCTATGCGGGAGTCGATGTGCTGCTCAACCCTGACAGTCGCCGCGACTATCAACTCACCAATGTGCGCGGCATCTTCGGCCCACTGATGAGCGAGTATGTCTTTGGTCATCTGCTCAGCCTGATGCGCCAAATCCCCCTTTATCGGGAGCAGCAAAAGCAACGCCTGTGGCAAAGCCACCCCTATCAGGGACTCAAAGGACGCATTATGTTAATCCTGGGTACCGGCAGCATTGGCCAGCATATTGCCCACACCGGCAAACATTTTGGCATGAAGGTGCTGGGCATCAGCCGCAGCGGTCGGGAGCGGGCCGGGTTTGATCAGGTTTATCAGCTGCCGGCGCTCAACAAGATGCTGGCACAGGCCGATGTCATCGTCAGCGTGCTGCCAGCCACCCGCGATACCCGTCATCTGTTCAATGCCGCCCGCTTCGAACACTGCAAACCGGGCGCCATCCTGTTCAACGTAGGCCGCGGCAGCGCCGTGCACTCGGGCGATCTGCTCACCGCGCTGCGTACCGGCAAGCTGGCGATGGCGGTGCTGGATGTGTTCGAGCAGGAGCCGCTGCCCGCCGACAGTCCGCTGTGGGGACAACCCAACCTCATCGTCACCCCTCACAACAGCGCCTACAGCTTCCCAGAGGATGTGGCCCAGATATTTGTGCGCAACTACATCCGCTTTATCGACGGCCAGCCACTGGATGGCAAGATCGACTTCGACAAGGGTTACTGACCCTCACCGCGCCTGCAAAAAGGCCCCGCCAATCTGGCGGGGCCTTTTCATTTCAGGCAGTGACGACAGGTATCAACCCGCGGCCAGCTCCTTGCGGTAGCTCTTCACCTTGGCGAGGAACTGACGACGCTCCTTGCCGCTCAATGGTTCAGCCATCGGCAGCTTGGCGGTCATGGCATTGACCGGGCGGTTGTTGATCCGCAGCTCGTAGTGCAGGTGAGCACCGGTAGAACGACCGGTATTGCCGGAGAGGCCGATCTTGTCGCCCATCTTCACCCGTTGGCCCGGCTTGACCAGCAGCTTGCTCAGGTGCAGATAACGGGTCGCCAGGGTGCGGCCATGTTTGATAACCACATAGGTGCCTGCCAGCGGGTGGCTGGTCGCCTTCTGGACGACACCGTCACCGGTCGCCAGCACTGGCGTACCCACCGGCACCGCGAAGTCGGTCCCTTCGTGGGGACGGATCGCACCGGTCACCGGATGCTTGCGCGCGGGGTTGAAATTGGAGCTGATCCGGTAGCGGCTGTGAGTCGGGTAGCGGCGGAATCCGCGCTCCAGACTGTTGCCCTGACCGTCGTAATAGTTGCCATCTTCGGCCAGCCAGGCTGACACATTCTTGCCTTGGCTAATCACTTCCACGCCGAGCAGCTGGCTGTTGCCGGTGCTCTTGCCTTCCACCGTCTCCTGGCGGACCAGCACTTTGAACTTGTCGCCCTTCTGCAGATCCTTGGCGAAATTCATCCGCCACTGGAACAGGTTGGCAATCTTCTGGATATGGTTGGCCGGAATCCCCGCATTGCGGGCACTAACATAGAAGCTGCCGTTGATCACCCCGTTGTAACGCTGCGGTTGCCACTCGACCTTCTCATTGATCATGGAGGCGGTGTAGGCATCGTCACTGCGGGCCATTACCAGCGTCTGCTTGATGTTCAGGCGGATCTTGAGTTGCTGCAGGATGTTGTCCTGATCGATCAGCAGCTCGATATTCTGGCCCGGCTTGAGGCGCGCCAGATAGTTCTTGTTGTCCGCGTCCAGAACCTTGTAGAGGGTGGTGGTGGAGAGACCGAGATTGTTAAAAATGGCGGTCAGGTTTTCGCCGTTGCGAACCCGGTAATCCTGCCACTGGGGGGTGGTGTCGACCGGGATGTCGTCATCCGGCGCACTTTGATCAACCAGTTCGTGATCGGGGATTTCGTTAAAGTCGGTGTTGTTTTCGTTGGTTGCCGTACCGGCGGTATCAATGGGCAACTCAAGACGCAGCGGCCGCTCGAGGATGTCACCCGGAGCTGGCAATAATGCCACTGCTGACAGGGTCATGGCCGTCAGCATCAGCATGGCGTAAAAGTGTTTGCGGGGAACCGGTGGTTCCCAATTGGCAGCCTGTACTACCAAGGGACGGAGACGTTTCATCCGCTATCCTGTATTTAGATCTAAAGAGTGTGAGTTGCGATGTCAGTTGTGACAAAACCGTATAAAACTGTTTGTTGGACAAAAAAAGTTACAAATAGTTCATCGCAATCTGCATGAACCTCACATTTTATGCATAACCCGCCCGGATGGGCAGAAATGATCGTCTTTTTTAACCATTTTTTCCTATTTTTAAGAACCGGGTCGGATTCGATTCTGAATAGAAACCCAAAATGTTGCGATAACTTTTCCATGGAGTGGATATGTCGTTAGCAAAACTGTTAATCAGAATAATTGTCGTCCTGTTCCTGATAGGTGCAGCGCTGCTGTTCGCACTGGAAGTCACGACAGTCCGCCAGTCCATCCTCGACCAGATGTCAGCCAATCTGGAAACCGCCATCACGGCCCTTGGACTGGTCTTGCAAGGAACCTTGTTAAATGACGACAAGGTGCTGGCAGAGACCATCGTTAATGCCATGTTTGATGGCGGCTTCGTCAGCTCGGTCACCCTGATCGATCCCGATGGCCAGTTGCTGTTTCAGAAGGTCTTCCACTCGACCCAGCAGAATGTCCCCGGCTGGCTTCCCTCGGTTATCGGCATGCCGCCCGTCAAAATTGAGCAAGAGTTGACCGATGGCTGGCGCATGCTGGGCACCCTGACACTGGAGGGGCATAGCGGTTACGCCTACCAGCATCTGTGGAATGCCATCAGCCGCACCGGTCTGGCGCTACTGGCGGGGCTGGTGGTCTTTACACTGGTGATCTCCCTGGTCTGCAAACGCCTGTTGCACCCTCTGGAGCAGATCAACCTGCAGCTGATCCGGGTCCGCAAACACCAGTTCAACAGCACCCTGCCCACCCCCTGGTTGCAGGATCTCAAAGAGGTGGCGATCTCCATCAATCAACTGGTCTCCGAACGCAAACGGGATCTGTTGCAACAACGGCTCAAGATCACCCAGCTGGGCAAACAGCTGCCACTGACCCACCCGCAGCCGCTGCAAGGGCTAAGCCCGTTGCCGGAAGGCGGGCAACTGCAAAAATTTGTCTCAACTCAAGGGGATATCGCGCTCTATCAGCGCTTCTTGCCCAACCAGCCCCTCGGTGCAGACAGCGATCTCGCGACTATCCAGACCGCTCTGCAACAGTGGCAACACTCCCATATTGAGGGGATCTTGCTGCCCCTCTCCCTGCTTAATCATCCGCAATGGTCAGAGATCGTCCCCCTGCTGAGCCAGGGACGCGGCAAGACTCTGGATTGGCGCTGGGATGTGGCCACGTTCCCCGCCCACGGCCAGTCCACATTGGCCGCGCTACAGGAACAGGGGTGTGAGCTCGCCTTCAGCGCCATTCCCCTCAATGCAGATACCTTCAATCAACTTGACCCGCTCAACCCCATCTTTATCAGCTGCCAGCTGACCGATGCGCCGCTCTACTGGAATCTGCTCTCCCAGACCATGCATGCCGCCGGCTATACCCTGCTGGCGGAATCGGGAGAGTGCCGCGACATCGACAAACTGCGGACCTGGGGTATCGATGGTTATGCCAGGGAGGCGCAATCATGAAAAAGCTCGCCATATTGTTGCCCCTGCTGTGGCAACCCGGCCTGATGGCTGAAACCGTGACTATCGCTACCGGTGGTGAGCAGGGGATTTACCATCAGATAACCAAAGAGTTTTGCCGTCTGGCCCAGGAGGTCGATGAACAACTTGAGTGCAAGCTACAAGCCACATCGGGTTCAATAGAAAACCTGCAGCGACTGAAGAGCGGCGAGACCTCCTACGCCATGGTGCAATCGGACTGGCTGTATCAGGCCAGCAAGGGCTTGGGCCCTTTTGCCACGCAGCCGCAACCTGAGCTGTGCGCCCTGTTTGCCACCCATGCCGAGCCCTTCACCATAGTGATCCGTGCCGATGGCGATATCACCTCACTGGAACAGCTCAAGCTCGCCCCCATCGACATGGGGTTGAAGAGCTCGGGAACCCGCCAGACGGCGCTGGCCCTGTTCAACATCTTGGGAGCGAAAGAGCAGGACCTCGATCTGAAGAGCATGGCCAACCTGCCGGATGCGCTCTGCAGCAAGCAGATCGACGCATTTGCACTGGTGATGGGGCACCCGAACCGGATCGTGCTGGATACTGCCAAGCGCTGCCCCGTCAGCTTTCTTGCCATAGAGGGAGCCACCCGGGATCAGTTGCTCAAGGGTGTCAGTTACTACCAGCGCAGTCAGGTGCCCGCCCGCATCTACCCTGGCAATCTGAAAGCGACGCCAACCTTTGCCATCGCCGCTACCCTGGTCACCAACGCCGCCATGCCGGAAGCGTCTGTCTATCGCCTGACCAAGGCCATGCTGACCCAGCAGACCAAGTTCAATGAACAGACTTATGGCTACGCCAATATGTTTCACCGGGCGCGCAATAAAACCGGCCCGGTGCTGAGCATTGAACAGCATCCGGGCGCGGCAAAATATTTCGAGGAGTTGAAAGCGGCGGGCAAGCTATAGCTGACGACGGGGAGAGCGCAGTTGCTCGCTGGAGAAACGGGTCTTCATCGATGTCCACTGCGCCAACCGATCGGCACTCCCCGCCAGCGTCCCTTCCCGGCGTGACTTCATGATCCAGATGCTTTTGGCATCGAAGCTGTAAACGGGGATGAGATCGGTACGCTTGCTACCGGGCAGGATCCGGCTGTTGATGTTGTCGAGCACCAGCGGGTCAGATTTGGGGGTCGGGAAGTAGAGCGTCACCATGTGAAACTGGTTGTATTTGACTGCCTTGACATAAGCCAGCCGCAGCCTCTTCTCATCTACCCCCAGCTCCATCAGGGTGTAGTACTTGGCGATGCTGTAATCCTCGCAATCCCCCCCGCGGGCACCGATGAACTCCAGCGGATTGGCCCAATAATCCTCATCCCCCCACAACCTGGGATCCTCGCTGTAGGTCAGATTGTTGAAGTAGTTGTTCACCAGCTCGATCTTCTGCTGGTCGGTCGTGCCCGCTCTGGGGGCCAGCAGGCGAGAAAAAGCCTCGGCCCGCTGAATGGCGCGGCCACCATACACTTCCTGCAGCTTGGCCCGCAGCTCCGGACTGGCAATGTACTCGGAGAGACGCGATGCCTGCACACTGGCGCAACATAGCGCCAGGGTGCAGGCCGGGATCAACAACCATTTCATACCAGACACTCCATGTCAGATGCTGGAGGTCAGTATAGTCCGTCCGGATGAGAGGCTCAGCCGGTGATCAGCGACACTGGGCGAATGCGTCAGCCAGTTGCTGCATGAATTGGGGATAACCATCCGGGCCGAGCGGCACCTGTTCACCCACCTCATCCAGCAACAGCACCTTGGCACCGGTATTGCGTGCCACCGATTCGATCACTGCCGGTGAGAATTGCGGCTCGGCATAAATGCAGCTCGCCTGTTTCTCTTCCAATGCCTTGCGAATATCCACCAGCGTCTTGGCGCCCGGGCGACGCTCCGGACTCACGGTGAAGTGACCTTTTGAACTCATGCCGTAGTGGCGCTCCCAGTAGCCATACGCCTCGTGGAAGACAAAGTACCCCTTCTGGTTCACCGCCTTCATCTGGCCGGCAATCACCTTGTCCTTGGCATCCACCTTGGCATCAAATGCCGCGAGGTTGGCGTCATAGCGGGCCTGATTGGCCGGATCCAGCTTGCCCAATTCGCTTGCGATCGCCTTGGCAATCACCTTGGCCTGCGTCGGGCCAAGCCAGATATGGGGATCGACCCCTTCGTGATGATGCCCCTCATGCCCTTCATGCCCTTCATGCCCTTCGTCATGGTCGCCGTGCTCGTGGGCAGCGTGGTCATGATCATGCGCATCATGATCATGGGAGTCATGGCTATCCTGAGTCGCGTAGTTGAACAGCGGCATCCCCTCAACCTGAGTCAGAGCCAGAGCATGGGGATGGTTGGCCAGCGGCTTGGCCATGAAGCCTTCCAGCTCGGGGCCGACCCATACCACCAGATCGGCACTGTTGATGCTGCGAATATCGGAGGGACGCAGGGAAAAATCGTGGGGAGAGGCACCGGTCGGCAGCAATACCTTGGGCTCGCTCACCCCGTCAGTGATCGCCGCAGCGATGAAGCCAAGAGGCTTGATGGTGGTCAGTACCTCAATGGCACGAACAGGCAAACTCACCGCCAGCAGGGCAGTGAAAAGCGCAATAATTCTCATTGATGAATCTCGTCAGGGGGTGAGTATGTGATAATATAACAGCCGCTTTTTGTTATATTATAACTCTCACTGGCTGTAAACCCCGGAGTTGTCATGAGCCAACTGGTAGAGCTGAAAGAGGTCTCTCTCTCGTTTGATGGACGCTCTGTGCTCGACAAGGTCTCCTTTACCCTCAATAAAGGCAAAATCACCACCCTGGTCGGCCCCAACGGGGCGGGCAAGAGCACCCTGAGCAAGCTGGTGCTGGGTCTGCTCACCCCGGATTCGGGCAAGATCACCCGCAGTCGCGACCTGAGAGTCGGCTATGTGCCCCAGCGCCTCTATCTGGATCCCACCCTGCCGCTGACGGTGCGCCGCTTCCTGCAACTGGGCAAAAACAGCCGCCTCTCCATCGAGGAAGCGCTAGCCCGGGTGGGCGCAGAAGGATTGCTGGAAAACCGGATGCAAAAACTCTCCGGCGGTGAGATGCAGCGTGTGCTGCTGGCTCGCGCCCTGCTGGTCAAGCCCGAGCTGCTGGTACTGGACGAACCGGTACAAGGGGTTGATATCACCGGCCAGATCGAGCTCTATGCCCTGATCGGCCAGCTCGCCGCCGAATTCAATTGCGCCGTGCTGATGGTCTCCCACGACCTGCATCTGGTGATGGCCAGCACCCACGAGGTGATCTGCCTCAATCGCCATGTCTGCTGTCATGGCGAGCCGGAAAGCGTGGCCCGTCACCCCGAATTTGCCCGCCTGTTCGGGCGACCGGAGCAGGAGGTGCTGGCGGTCTATACCCACCATCACCACTGCGACGGCGAACACCATCATCATGAACCGCAGGCTCCCGTCATCCGCCTGCCCTCTCGCAACAACGCTCACAGCAAATAGCGCAAGCAACAGGACATTCAAGTGGACAGCTTTCTGTTATACGCCCTCGCGGCCGGTCTCGGCATTGCCCTGCTGGCCGGCCCCCTCGGCAGCTTCGTGGTATGGCGCAAGATGGCCTATTTTGGCGACACCCTCTCCCACGCCTGCCTGTTCGGCATCGCACTGGGCATTCTGCTGCAGGTCGATCTCACCCTGGCGGTAGTGGTCTGCTGCCTCGCCATGGCGATGCTATTGGTGATCATGAGTCGCAATCAGCAGGTCGCGACCGATACCCTGCTCGGCATTCTGGCCCACAGCGCTCTGTCGCTGGGTCTGGTTACCTTGAGTTTTATGGATAACGTGCGGGTGGATCTGATGGCCTACCTGTTTGGCGACCTGCTCTCGGTACAACCGATGGATCTGCTCTGGATCTACGGCGGTGGCGCACTGGTGCTGCTCACCCTGTGGCGGCTGTGGGATCCCCTGCTCTCCATGACCATCTCGGAAGAGCTGGCGCGGGTAGAGGGGATCCGGGTCGATGTGCTGCGCTGTGTATTGATGCTGCTGATCGGGCTGGTGATCGCCGTGGCGATGAAGTTTGTCGGCGCGTTAATCATCACCTCCCTGCTGATCATCCCCGCCGCCACCGCTCGCCGCTTCAGCCAGACGCCGGAGCAGATGGCTGGCTTTGCCTCGCTGATCGGCTGTCTCGCCGTACTGGGTGGATTGACCCTCTCCTGGTATCAGGATACTCCGGCAGGGCCTTCGGTCGTCGTCTGCGCCACCAGCCTGTTTGTACTGAGCCAGTTCAAGAAAGCCTGATAACCCGAGCAATTACAACGGCATGCTCTGGCGTGTCTCCATCATCAGCCACTGGCGTAACCGGCTGATGGCGGGCTCATGGGCCCGCGAGCGCTTGCAGGTAAAGTAGAAGGCATCCCCCGTCTCCAGCTGGTGTACCGGCAAGGCCACCAGCTGGGGATCATCGGGCCGCAGCATGTAGTCATTCACGAACGCCACCCCCTGATCCCAGGCTGCAGCCTCCATCGCCAGCAACACATGGCTGAAGTGGTGCATCCGTGCCTCGTCCGGAATAATCAGCCCGCCAGCCTTGGCCCAGCGCCGCCAATCCTCGCCCCGCGCCTTGTAAATGGACTGCACCGACAGCAGCGGCAGCTGCCAGATGGCCTCAGGCCACTCCCCGCTCACCTGCTGCAACAGGCGGCGACTACAGACCGGAAAGAGCCGCTCCTGATAGATAAGATCGTGGCAATAACCCCGCCCGTGGGGGGACACAGTGATAAAGCAGTCGGCCACCCGATCAGATAGCTCGGGGTCTTCCGCCACCATCTCCAGACTCAAATCCAGCTCGGGGTAGAGCTGGCGCAATCCGGCCAACCGCGGGATCAGCCACTTCACCGCAAACGAGCTGTAGACCGCGAGCCGGACTCGCATCTCGCCACCACCGCGCAGTTGCTCGCTGCTCTGGGCAATCTGGCTGAGCCCGGCGGCAATCCCCTCGAAGTAGCTCTCCCCCTGCGGCGTCAGCGAGAGCAAGCGTCCCTGACGCAGCAACAAACGCTCACCCAGAAAATCCTCCAGCAGACGGATCTGGTGGCTGACCGCACTCTGGCTGACGTTCAATTCAAGGGCGGCGCGGGAGAAGCTGAGCAGGCGGGCGACCACTTCAAAATATTGCACGGCACGCAGGGGGGGCAGCTTCATTATCTAAATATCTCATGAGTGGTCATTTTTTATCATTTTACTGGATAACGGCCCCCGCGCTACCCTCCCCTCATCTGAAGTGGGAGGTGGTATGAATGCAGTAGGGATCGGCATCCTTTATCTGGTGCTGGGCAACATGGTGGCGGTCTTTTCCGATGCACTGGTCAAGGTACTGGAGCCGAGCCAGCCCATCTTCCAGTTTGTCTTTTTCCGCCAGCTCTCGGCCGCCCTTCTACTGATGCCCTGGCTACTCTGGTCATGGCGCCGCAACCCGCCGGTAGCCATCAAGTGGCACCTGCTGCGGGCCCATATCTGGGCGGTTGGCGTCTGCCTGATGGTGGTCGCCCTCACCCGCTTGCCGCTCGCCACCGCCAATGCCTTGTTCTATGCCGCGCCGCTGATGATGGTGCCGCTGGCGGTGTGGATGGCGGGGGAAGCGATCTCGCGCCAGAAGGTGCTGACCGCGCTGATCGGCTTTATCGGGGTACTGATCGTGCTGCGCCCGACCGAGGTGAACTGGGCCGCGCTGGCGGCACTCGGGGTGGCGCTATCGATGGCGCTCAACAACCTGCTGATCAAGCGGATCCCGCTCAAGCAACCCATCGCCCAAACCCTGTTTTTCACCAACGTGCTGAGCATGCCCTTCATTCTGGCGCTGGCATTGTGGGAAGGGGGGGACTGGCAGTGGCAGATGTGGTGGCCCGCTTTTGGCTCCTCGGCGCTGATCATGGTCTATGCGGGTTTGTGCGTGGTGGCCTATCGCAAGGCGGAGGCGAGCAAGATCGCCTCGGCGGAGTACACCGGCCTGCTGATGGCGGTGGCCATCGGGGTATGGCTGTTTGACGAGCAACCGGGCCTGCCGCTGCTGCTGGGGTGCCTCTGCATCATCTTGCCGCTGGTCGCCATGGCCCGCAGCAAACCCAAGCCGCTGGCCGAACCGGCTGTTTAAGCACTCAGGGTCGCTCCAGCAAAGGGGCGACCCTGTGCTGGAGATGGGGGACGATCTCATCCTCGAACCAGAGATTCTTCCTGAGCCAGAGGGTATTGCGCGGTGAAGGGTGCGGCAACGGCAGCCAGCCGGGGCCATAGTCGGCCCAGCTGCGCACCGTTTCGGTGAGCGACCCCCTGGCCGCCCCCCGCAGGTAGTAGGCCTGTGCATACTGGCCGATCAGCAGGGTCAGCTCGATGTTGGGCAACAGCATCAATATCTTGTCGTGCCAGGTGGGCGCGCACTCGGGTCTGGGTGGCAGATCGCCGGACTTTCCCCTGCCGGGATAGCAGAGCCCCATCGGCATGATGGCGATGCGGGATTCGTCGTAGAAGGTGGCTTTATCGACCCCGAGCCACTGGCGCAGCCTGTCACCTGAGGGGTCATCCCATGGGATACCGCTGGCATGCACCCGGGTGCCGGGCGCCTGACCGATGATCAGCAGCCGGGCACTCTCGGCCCCGCGGATCACCGGACGAGGCCCCAGCGGCAGATGAGCCTCGCACAGACGGCAGGCCCTGATTTGCTCAAACAACTTATCGATTTGCTGCATGATGTTGATAGTACCAGCATTTCCCTGTTTTCCCTCTTGTGGAAACAAGGCGCGCCCCCTACTATCGCCATGGGCGTTTAATTTAATAAACGGACGATAATGAAAAACTGGCTAGGTACCGGCACCGCGACCCTCTCCTTCATCCTGTGGGGGATGCTGCCGCTCTATTATCAATTTATGCCCGAGGTCAACATGTGGGAGCTGATCTCCCACCGGGTGCTCTGGTCTGTGGTACTGCTGGGCGTCCTGTTTCTGCTGCTTGGCCACAAGGTGCCGTGGGCACAACTGCGCAGCGAGCCGCGCCAGCTCGGCCTCATTCTGCTGGCGGGCCCCGTGATGTCCATCAGCTGGTGCATGTTCACCTGGTGCCTCACCACCGGACAGGTGCTGACCACCAGCCTCGCCTTCTTTATGACCCCGCTGTTCAATATCGTATTCGCCGTCATCTTCCTTAAAGAGCGGCTCACCCCGCAAAAGCATCTGGCGGTCGCCCTGGCGCTGGCAGGGCTCGCCTACATGCTGTTTTGCTACGGCCAGCTCCCCTGGTTCTCCCTCATCATGGGGGCCAACTTCGCCTGCTACGGCCTTATCAAGAAGAAGATCCACTACGACACCGGCACCAGCCTCTATCTGGAAGCCATGGTGCAACTGCCCGTCGCGCTGATCATCATCGGCACGCTGGCATGGCACGGGGAAGGGGCATTCGTGAACGGGGATCTGGCCGACAAGCTGCTGCTGATGGGCAGTGCGCCCGCCACCCTGCTGCCGGTGGGACTGTTCTGCTACGCGGTAGCGAGAACCCGGATGAGCACGGTGGGGTTGCTGCAATATATCGAGCCCAGCCTCGCCTTCCTGCTCGCCATCTACTGGTTTGGTGAGGCGCCGGACCCCATCAAGACGGTCGGCTTCGCCTTCGTCTGGTCGGGCTTGCTGGTGAGCCTGCTACCGCTGCACCGGCTCAAGCGCCGCCCTCAGGGCGTACCGCGATAGGACTCCAGTATCTGGTGCCAGCGGGGATCCCGGTCCATCTGCTCGGCGATATCGTTGAGACGAGCATGGAGATCGGCACGAGCTCTGGGCACCAGAATATGGCGGGTATAGCTGGATTGGGGAAAGGGCGAGACAAACAGCTTGCCCTCATAGGCCGGGACATGGGTGAAAAACGCGAGGGCCGATCCGGGCACCAGAGTCACATCGATGCGCCCGCGCACCAGCAGATCCAGATTGATCTTCACCTTCTTGGCATCGTGGCGCACCAGCTCACCCCCGGCGGCCGCCTCATCGATCCCCTGATAGCGATAGCCCTCCACCCCGCCAAACACCAACCCCTTGAGAGAGTCTGGCCCACGATAGGTGATCGGCTTGTCGATGCTCGAGATCAGCTCGTTGGTGTCGCGCATCACCGGAAAGGTCCAGAGATAGCGCTCGCGTTGGGGATCCCCCACCCAGGCGGGATTGGCCCAGACCACCAGACCGTCGAAGTCGGGATCCGACATCTCCAGCGCCAGCCGGGCGCGATTGACCAGCCAGAGTTCGATCCTGGGTTCCCCCCCCAGCTTTTCATTGAGATACTTGACCAGCTCGTGGCTCAACCCGGCCTCTCCACCGGTATTGAAGGGCGGATGCTGATGGTAATCGTAGAGACGGATCGTCTCCCCCAGAGCCGGGACCGACAACAGTAACCACAACCAGAACCAGACTCTCATCGCACCTCCTTGAGCTGCTTTGAGTTTGGCACAGAGAAGTTGAATGAGAGAGTCCGCGACCACCACACCCGCGCCGCAACCGCCCGAGCCCTCCCGCTGGTCTGTCTATATGGTGCGTACCGCCAGCGGCCTGCTCTATACCGGGATCAGCACGGACCCACTGCGCCGCCTGCGCCAGCACCAGAGTGGCAAGGGCTCTCGCGCCCTGCGCGGCAAGGGACCGCTGACGCTGGTATGGCAGCAGGAAGTCGGTGAGAAGGGGGCGGCCCTGCGCATCGAATATCGCCTAAAGCAGCAGCCAAAATCCTTCAAGGAGCAGCTGATCCTGCACCCTGCGCTCTGGCAGAGCTGGAGCCCGCAATGGTTACCCGCAGCCACCCGGCCTTGAGGATGACAGGCAAAAAAAGGCCACTCGATGAGTGGCCGGAAAGGGGAAATCAGGGAGCATCACACAACGTCTTGCACAACGTATTCCACAACGTCAGGCTGGTTACAGGTAGGTATTGGAACGCTTGCTGCGGTTGCTGATCAGCCAGCAGACCGCCAGCACCAGCAGCAACCAGGGAGCCAGCTTGATGATCAGAGCAAGCATGCCACCCAGCGCCCCAAGCAGCACAAACAGGCCGCTCACCAGCAACATGGCTACCAGGGTAAAGCCGGTTAGTGCCATGACCAGCAGCACCACCAGCAAGATGAAAAATTCCAGCATAACTTGCTCCTTATCAGTACCTTGTCTGCCGGCTGGGCAACCCTTCGGTCAATCCAGCCAGCGCTTCAATTCATAACGGGGCGGCATCACCAGCACCGCCAGCAGATAGGCGGCCAGTGCCAGTGGCGGCATCAGGATCAGGGCGAGCAGTGCCACCACCCGCACAGTGACTCTGGAGACCCCCAACCGCCTGGCAATACCGGCGCAGACCCCGGTCAGCTTGCGATGCACCAGATCCTTGGGCCAGGGGCTCATGATTACACCTCCGCCTTCTGGCCTTTGAGGCGAGCCAGCTCGCGCTCGATCTCGTCATTGAGCTCCAGCTCGCGGAACTGGGCCTCCAGCGAGGGATTCTGCCCCAATGTGGCCGCCTCCAGCTGGGCTTCCAGCTGATCGACCCGGCCCTGAAAACCGTCAAAGCGCGCCATCAGCTCGTGCATGCGCTGGTTGTCTACCTGAGCACGGGCACGAATACGGCTGTGGGCCGTCTGCTCGCGCAGGGTCAGCAGTTTTTGTTTCTCGCGCGCCTCGGTCAGCTTGGCCGCCAGCCGCTCGCTGTCGGCGGTGAGCTGGGCCAGCACCTCGGCCACCCGGGCCTTGTCCTGCTCCAGCTGTTCACATTTCTTGGCCTCCGCCAGCTTCTCGGTGAGGGCGGCACGGGCCAGATCCTCACGCCCTTTCTGGATGGCTAGCTCGGCCTTGGCCGACCACTCCCGGATCTGCGCCTGCAACGCCTGCTGGTGACGCTCCAGCTGTTTCTGTTCGGCAATCACGCGGGCGGCCTGGGTACGCATCTCAACCTGTACCTGCTCCATCTCTTCGATCATCAGGCGCAGCATCTTTTCCGGCTCTTCACTCTTGTCGAGCAGGCTGTGCAGGTTGGCATTAATCACGTCGGTCAGGCGGCTGAATACGCTCATGGTCTGGCTCCTTGTTGATGGGATGGCAATCTCTTCCCATTGCATTACAAGAGCCGTGCCAAGAAAATTTATTGTTGTTTTACATATAGATGGAAATTTATGGAGGAAATTCAAGAAGGGTTGATTGGTGAAAATAGCCAACCAAGTGGTGATTTTCACCAACAAAAAAGGGAGCCGGTGGCTCCCTTGTCGATTCAGCTGCGCTATCTATCAGGCGGCGTGGCTGTGGCCCAGCTTGCTGTCCAGTTCGGCCAGCTTGGCCTCCATCCGGGCGCGGCAGGTGTCGGAAAGATCGCGAATGCCGCTGGCACCGTGCTCCTTGCTGCAGACCGGCGCCATCACCTCCACCAGCACTTCGCCGTTGTCCCAGCGATTGAGGTCGATCTGGCCGAAGTAGCTGGAGCAGACGATGGGCACTACCGGCACTTCCGCCTGCACCGCAGTGTGGAAGGCGCCCGCCTTGAACGGCAGCAGGCCGCGTCCCTTGGAGCGGGTCCCTTCCGGGAACATCCAGATGGAGGTGCCGCGATTCTTGATGCGATCCACCACCTGACCGATGGTGCCGATGGCACGTGAGCGGTTGGAGCGATCGATCAGCACGTTGCCGGAGAGCCAGAAGATAAGGCCGAAGAAGGGCAGCCAGAGCAGGCTTTTCTTGCCCACCGCCACCACACCAGGCTGCACCGCACCGGTCACGGTGAAGATGTCGAAGTTGCTCTGGTGGTTGCAGACGTAGACCGCCGGGCCGACCGATTTGACCTCGTCGGCCACAGTCACCTTGACTCGCAGCCCGATCAGCGGGCAGACCGCGTGATACATGCGAGCGAAGACATAGACGTTGTTGGGATGACGCGGACGAACCAGACAGAGCAGCAGGCCGAACAGGAACCAGAAAATGAGCAGCAGACCAAGCAGCAGCACACGGGCAATTTTGAGCATCGAACACCTCGAGTTTTAACTCGGCGCAGTATACTGATCCCCCTTTTAGCGAACAAGCGTTCGCCAGACAGAACCGACCACCCCGCATCGCACATATGGTCGTATCGAATCCCGCTGACTTGCCCCTGACATTATTGATCGATAGGATATGCACCATTCAACAGGGTAGGGCGAGCATGATTTTGCGACAACGCGTGGCGACAAGACTCCTGCTGCTGGTCTGCATTCTGGTGCTCAACTGTGCGGCCCAGCCGCTGGCCCGGCTGGCCCAACTCGATCAGGCCCTCAGCTGTCAGGCACTGCCTGTTCCAAGCGCGGCGACGGATCAAGAGGATGCCAAACCGGCCAGCCCGCAGCCCACCAGTTGCCAGCTCAATGGCAAGTGGCTGAGCGCCGCGACCCTGCTCTGCGTTGAACAGATCTTCTTTGCCATCGCCTTCGTGATTGCCCTGCTGGCGCCGCTGTCGCGCCGCTCACCCGCGTTGCCCCCACCTCGGAACATATCTCCGCCTGAACGGCGACTGCATCTTACTCTCTGTGTCTGGCGAGAATGAGTTAGCCGCGGTTTACACCACCCTAACTTCCATTTTCAAGAGACAGAAAAATGTCAAACATCATCAAGACGGCCCTGTTGATGGGCGGTCTGCTGTGGCAATCCATGGGATTGACCAGCGACACCGGCTGGCTTGCCAGTCCCCGGAACGATCACGCAAAAGTGCGGCTGCAAGCCGACGCCCGTGATCCCGCCCAAACGCGCGTGCTGCTCAGCCTGGAGCTCGAATCCGGCTGGAAAACCTATTGGCAGAACCCGGGGGAAGGCGGCATTGCCCCTGAAATATTCTGGGATGACCCTCAAGCTGCGCAGCAGTGGCATTGGCCCGTACCGGAGCGGTTTGAGGTCAGCGGCATCTCGACCCAGGGCTATCAGAAGACCGTCAGCCTCCCCATCACGCTTGCCCACAGCCGCCGCGAGGCACTGACGGGCACCCTGCGCCTTTCAACCTGTAGCAATGTCTGCATCCTGACTGACTACCCCTTCACCCTGGCGCTGGATGGCACTGCGCCGGAAGGGTTCGACTTTGCCTACGCCCAGGCGATGAGCAAGCTGCCACAAGCCATGCCGGAGACCGTCATCCTCAACGCGGGTTATCAGCAAAACCAGCTGCAGCTGACTGCCGACAACCCGCAGGGCTGGCAGGATCCGCAGATTTTCCTCCAGCGGCTGGAGGGCGCCGAATTTGGCAAACCCGAGCTGGAGGTGCAAGACAACACCCTGATCGCCCGCATTCCGGTCAGCGATGGCTGGCAGGGCGATGCGCCCGACATCCGTAACCAGCCACTCGGCTTGGTACTGGCCAACGGTGAACAGGCTTGGCAGAGCGAACTCGAGGTAGGTGACCCGCTGACCCTGCCGAGTCAGAGCCACTCGCTGCTCTGGCTGCTGGGCGCAGCACTGTTGGGCGGCCTGATCCTCAATCTGATGCCCTGCGTGCTGCCGGTGCTGGCACTGAAGCTGGGATCGGTATTGCAGCTGGAAACCCGTGAGCGCCGTCCGGTTCGCCTGCAATTTCTGGCGGCCAGTGCCGGGATCATCGCCTCCTTCTGGATGCTGGCAGCCATGAGCAGCCTGCTGCGCGCCACGCAAGGCGCTGTCGGTTGGGGCATTCAGTTCCAGAGCATCTGGTTTATCGGCTTTATGGTGGTGGTGACGGCGCTGTTCTGCGCCAACCTGCTGGGGCTGTTCGAGATCAGGCTGCCCAGCAATCTCAGCACCCGCCTCGCCACCAGCGGCGGCAACGGCCTCGGCGGCCACTTCCTGCAGGGGAGTTTCGCTACCCTGCTCGCCACCCCCTGCTCGGCCCCCTTCCTTGGCACCGCGGTCGCCTTTGCGCTGGCAGCGCCACTCGGTCAGCTGTGGCTTATCTTCACCGCGCTTGGCCTCGGCATGAGCCTGCCCTGGCTGCTGATCGCCGCCTTCCCCCGTCTTGCGCTCTGGCTGCCGAAGCCGGGCCGCTGGATGGGGCGACTGCGCATGCTGCTCGGCCTGATGATGCTGGGATCCAGCCTCTGGCTGCTCAGCCTGCTCGGCAACCATGTCGGTCAATTCTGGATGCTGATCCTGATGGCGCTGATGCTGGCCGCCCTGCTGCTGGCCGTCGTGTGGCGCCATGGCATTCGGGGCGTGACCCTGGGGTTGGCGCTGGGCTGTTTACTGGGCGGGGCCCTGCTGCTGGGCGGCGCCTTTACGATGGAAGGAAAGCCCCAGCGAGATACCGTCAACTGGCAGCCACTCACGGAGCAAGCCATCCAGGATGCGCTGGCCCAGAACAAGCGGGTCTTTGTCGATGTCACCGCCGACTGGTGCATTACCTGTAAAGCCAACAAATTCAACGTACTGCTGCGAGATGACGTGCAAAGCGCGCTGAGCGCCCCCGATGTGGTGGCCCTGCGTGGGGACTGGAGCCGCCCCTCTGCCAGCATCGCCGACTTCTTGCGCCAACGCGGTAGCGTGGCCATTCCCTTCAACCAGATCTACGGACCCGGCCTGCAGGGTGGCGAGATCCTCTCGCCCCTGCTGGACCGCCCGACCCTGCTTGCCACCCTGGCGCAAGCAGGCATTGCCACTTCTCAAGGAGATACCAAATGAAATCAACCCTGAGCGCCCTGCCCCTGTTGGCCTCTTTCTGTGCAGCCCTGCTAACTCCGGCTCTGCACGCCGCCCCCTTCACTGCGGAGCAGGAGGCGCGCATCAAGGAGCTGATCCGCGAAACCCTGATCGCCAACCCCAAGATCCTCGACGAGGCGGCCGAATCCTGGGAGAAGCAGAACGCGGCCGCCCAGCAGGCGCAGCTTGGCAACTTCATCAAGGGCAACAAGGATGTGCTGTTCAACAGCGCCACCAGCCCGCGCCTCGGCGCCAAAAACCCCAAGCTGACGCTGGTGCTGTTCACCGACTACAACTGCCCCTACTGCAAGCAGTTCGATCCCCAGCTGACCAAGCTGCTCAAGGCCTATCCGGACGATCTGGGTCTGGTGATCAAACTGCTGCCGTTCAAGGGGCAGACCTCCGCCAAGGCGGCTCAATACAGCCTGACCCTGTGGCAGCAGGATCCAGCCCGCTTCCTCGCCCTGCACGACAAGCTGATGAGCAAGCAGGGGATGCTGACCGAGGCAGACATCAACAAGGCGCTGGCGGCCACCGGCAATGTGGCGCTCAAACCGGAGGGCAAGGCGACCGAGGAGCTGCGCAACAGCCTGCGCATCGGCACCATTCTGGGGGTACAGGGCACCCCGGCGACGCTTATCGGCAACCAGCTGGTGCCGGGCGCCATCCCCTATGAGGAGCTGGAGCAACTGGTGCTGGCCGAACTGGCCAAGCTGGGGTAAGGGATGACAACAATCAATCCTCAACCCCGCTGGCGACGCTGGGGCAAGGAGGCGCTCTGGCTGCTGCTGATGGCGCTGGTCATCTCGACGTTGCTGGACCTGTGGCGCAGCCCGACCTTGCCTGAAGGGGCGATGAGCGCCCCCGTCACCCTGCAGGATGGCAGCAGCACGGATCTCGCTACCTTAAGTCAGGGCAAGCCGCTGCTGGTCTACTACTGGGCCAGCTGGTGCGGCGTCTGCCGTTTCACTACCCCGACCGTGCAGCAGCTCTGGCAAGAGGGTGAAAACGTGCTGACGGTGGCGCTGCGCTCCGGCAATCCGGAGCAGTTAGGCAAGGGGATGAGCAAGAAGGGGCTCACCTTCCCGACCCACAACGATGAGTCGGGAGCGCTGGCCGCCAAGTGGCAGGTGGGCGTCACCCCGACCTTCCTCGTCATCAAGGATGGCAAGCTGGTGAGCAGCACCACCGGCTGGAGCTCGAAGTGGGGCTTGCAGTTGCGGCTCTGGTGGGCGTCACTCTAGCCACGCAACATAGTTGCCTTCAACATGGCCATCCCTACCGGATGGCCATTTTTTCATCGCCTTCCCGTGCGCGGCCCTTGCACTGGCCAGACCGACTGGCAACAATAGACGCTCAACTGACACCTCTTCATCCCGCCCCTTAATTCGTCGCCCAATTCATCGCTTTGGGGGGCCGTTTCCGTTAAAATGACGGGTTTTTGCCGTGCCTGGTTTGTCAATCCCCACCATCAGGCACCCGCAGTGTGAATCCGATGATGCCAGTGATGCAGGATCTGCCATGAACAACTACTTTCGGGTGCTGGGCGTCAAGTCCAACGCCAACGAAAACGACATCAAAAAAGCCTATCGCCGGCTGTCGAACCAGTACCACCCCGATAAGCTGTTAGGGGCGAGCGAAGAAGAGCGAGAGCTGGCAGCCATCAAGCTGCACCAGGTAAAGCAGGCCTATGAAGTGCTGTCCGACCCGAAGCAGCGCGCCGCCTTTATCAAGGATTTCAACAACGTTATCGTGACCGATCCCGCTGCTGCCATGCAGGAGATGTGGGATCAGTTCTACCCCTGATGCCAACGCAGGAAAGAAGAGCCACTATGCAAAAAAAATGGGATCAGGCGCGGATCAAAGCGCTGATAAGTGACGCGAGCGAGAACATCGAATCCTACCGGGATCAGGACGACCCCAAGGCGCTGGAACAGTTCACCGGCCAGATGAAGACCCTGCTGCTGGCCGATATGAGCATGCTGGAGTTTATGCCGGAATACCTGCCGCTGGCCCTCTATGGCCGGGTGCAGTTCCCGGCCAAGACCAAGCCCGAGTGGAACAAATGGCTCACCGGCGGCGTACAACCCTCATGGGACGAATTCAAGGTGTCGGTGGCGTTCAACAATGCCGACCTGCCGCTGGTCAAGGCGGTGCGGGCCCAGAGCGAAGATCAGCTGATCGAAGCCTGCGCCGTGCTGTTCCAGCTCGACAACCCGCTGCAGCGCGGTGGCCGCCGTGCCGATGACGACTATGAGCTGCGTGACGACGAAGATGAAGACGGGGAAGATGCCGACGCCGACTACAACGGTGATGGTGACGACGACGGCGATCAGGATATGTACGACGAAGTACGTTTCTAATTGGGGCAACGCATGAACAACAGTCTGATAGAAATTACCGCCATCGAGATCAAAGAGCTGGCCGTTATCGAGCCGAAGCAGGCCAGCGAAAAGTTCGAGCTGATCGCCAAGACCATGTCCGATGAGCAGCTGGGCGAAGTTATCGAACAGATCGATATCGTCACCCTGACCCAGATCAACGGCCAGCATGACATGTCCTTCCCCTCCATCATCGCGGAGCTGATGACCCCGGAGCGGATCCGCGACATCGTCTGCCAGCAGCCCCTCTACTGGGAAGAAGCGATCAAGAACAACGCCGAAGAGCTGCAACAGCACACCTTCGACTTCCTCAACTACCTGATCCGCACCCAGGATAGCGAAACGAAGCAACGCGAGATCCTCGAGTGCGTCGCCGACGATCCGGCCGGTCTCTTCTACCTCGCCATCCCCTTTATCGAGTTCTACCGTGGCGATCGCTACGAGGATGACGAAGGCTTCCACGACACCCTGCATGCCGAAGAGGAAGATCTGGAAGAGGCGCTCTCCTACAGCAACCGCCAGCAGAGCGAAGATGCCCACGACTACGCACTGGATGATCCGCGCAGCCTGTTGATGCTAATCCGCGAGCTGACCCCCGAGGTGGAAAAATCCATCAAGGCGCTGCTGCGCAACGAGCACTCCAGCTGGGAAGGGATCATCAACAAGTTCGCCAGCGAGCTGGTGATGCAGGCCAAAGAGAAGAACAAGGTCGAGGACGAGTACGCCGAAGTCGACGACATGTTCAGCTTTCTGGATTGAGGAACCCCGCAATGCAACTAGTGATACGCGACGTCAATCAAGGCCCCTTTCTCACTCAGGTGCTGCGCTTTGGCCGCGAGAACGAACTCTTGAGTCAACAGCAGCTCGCAGCCATCAAGGGCAAAGCGGTGCTGATGAGCCTGAAGTTCGCCGACAAGTACTACAACAAGTACAAGATGCACCTGCTGGAGCAGGCCGCCCACGACGTGATCGGCGTGGTGAGCCTCGGCCTGCAGGAGCTCTCCCAGCGCGACACGGCTAAAGCGCTCGCCCTGCTGCAAGCGCCGGAAGGGCCCATCAAGCCGTTCCAGAAAGGGTGGTCGATGCTGATCTCCGTCAGCAGCAAGCAGCCCGGCGGCAACAACCTCTTTGGGGATGTGGACGCCCGCCTGCTGGACAAGATCTCCAGCCCGCCGGACGTGGAAGAGTGGCAAGGGTGGCAGGAGTACGAAAAGGCGCTGGCCGAGCATAACAAGGTCCGCCTGATGACCCTGCTGGATCAGCACTGCTTCGCCTGCGAAAACGACCACCCGACCATGGAAGACAAGCTGGCCGAAGCGCTGCTCTACCGCATTCTCTGCGGCAATGGCAGCGGCGCCGCCAAACTGAAGGTGAAGCAGGATCTCAAGCGCAAGCTGGCGCGGGAGATTGAGCTCAACGAGGCGTGGTACGACACCGACTATCTGGCCGCCCAGCTGGAGCTGCTGCTGGCAGAGCTGCCGGGCGAACTGATCGCTGGTCTGCGTCAGGATCTCAGCAAGGGGTTTGTCCCCAACCTGCTGCACACCCTCGGCTTTGTGCGCCAGTACCAGTTACTGCAAAAAGAGAACGCCTCGCCGGAGAAGCTCGACAACTTCGAAATGCGTGCCGGTCTCAAGCACCCGCTGCTCGGCTGGCCGCTCTACCACGACTTCTAACGGGCGTTTTCGCCGCCATACTGTCGCACCACAACCAGTCGCACCACAACGCCCGGCCCGCCGGGCGTTGTTATATCAGGCGACAAGCACCTCCCCTCACCCCGTCCCTCTCCGAAGGGGAGAGGGAATACGCGCAAGCTACCCTCAGGCCGCCCCTCCTCTCCCCGACATTTATTCACTCAACGCTGGCAGATGAATAAATGACATACGACGCAACAGCCGGATTGTCGTGACGTGACGGGGTAATAAACGGGATGGAGATCGCACCACACCGCAGAAATTTGCACAAAAAGACCGACAAGATCACATCAGACGCACCGAAATCGCATGGCAAACCGGGCTAAAATCACGACCTTTCTCGCATAAAAAAGCGGAATAGATCAATAAAAAGCAATTAATCGCGCCGGATTAAATTTAAGGTCTGGCAATTTGATCGGGCTGGTCGCTAAATGACAGACCAGCCTTGAAACCAGCATGGAAGCGCCAAAGGCTAGCCGGCAGCAGACCGGTACGCTCTCAGGATGAGTTGTGATTTTCTCTTCTCACAGGAGACAGACCGTGAGCGCTTCGACACCACACCCTCATCACGCCGCCGTCCCACCCGGCTCAGGCGCCCTGTTCTTTATCCAGACCTTCGCCACCCTGGGGTTTGCCGTGCTCTACTCCACTTTGGTGCTCTACGCCACCAAGCGGCTCGGCTTTAGCGAATCCCAGGCCAACGCCATGATGGGGATCTTCGGTGCCTTCAACTACGGCCTGCACCTGTTTGGCGGCTACCTCGGCGGGCGCTACCTCAGCAACCGCAACCTGTTCGTGATGGGGATGGTGTTGCAGGTGATCGGCTGCTACCTCATCGCCGAGATGGGCATCACCGGCCTCTACTGGGGGCTCGCCATGTTCCTCACCGGCAGCGGCCTCAACGTCACCTGCCTCAACATGATGCTGACCCAGCGCTTCGCCCCGGACGATCACCGCCGCGAGAGCGCCTTCTTGTGGAACTACGCCGGGATGAATCTGGGCTTCTTTATGGGCTTCTCGGTGGCGGGCTACTTCCAGCTCACCGAGGATTACCGCACCCTGTTCCTGTTTGCGACGCTGGGCAACGTGCTGGCCATCATCGCCACCCTGTTCTTCTGGCCGATTCTGGCGGATATCAACACCCCGCTGCGCCACATCAAGGGGCGCGGCTTCTACCTGCGGATGCTTGGCGGCCTCGCCATTCTGGCCATGCTGGTTCCTGCCCTGCGTCTGCTGCTGACCCACGCCAGCTTTAGCGGCAGCTTCGTGCTGATGCTGGGGGCCGTGGTGCTGGTGCTGCTCTGCGTGATGACCGCCCGCCACCCGGACGCCGCAGAGCGCAGCCGCATGGTGGCCTATCTGATCCTCGCCCTTGGCTCCCTCATCTTCTGGTCGCTCTACCAGCTGGCGCCCATGGGGCTGATGCTCTTCTCCGAGCACAACATCAACCTCAACGTGTTCGGGCTGCGAGTCGCCCCCCAGTGGATCCAGAACATCAACACCCTTGTCATCGTCATCGGTGGCCCGCTGATGGCGCTGCTGTTCAAGCGGCTGCGCGAACAGGGCTGGAATATCGATATCCCCTCCCAGTTTGCCACCTCGCTGTTCTGCATGGGGCTCGGCATGCTGGTGCTGCCGATCGGCATTCATCTGGCGGGCGCCGACGGGCTGGTCGCCTTCAAGTGGATCGCCATCAGCTATGTGCTGCAGAGTCTGGGCGAGCTGCTGATCTCCCCCATCGGCTACGCCATGATTGGCAAGCTGGCCCCCGCCAACCTGCAAGGCTTGATGATGGGCTGCTGGATGATGGTGACCGGCGTGGCCTCGGTACTGGCGGGCTATGTCTCCGGCGCCATGCCGCAAAATATCGGCAGCACCCCGGCCGCCACCAACCCCGGTTACAGCTCGGTATTCAATATGCTCGGCTGGGGCTCGCTGGCGGGCGGCGTGGTGTTGCTGCTGCTGGTGCCCCGCCTGCGCCAGCTGATCGCTTCCAAAATTACCCCGCCACCGGCAGGGGCTGCCATTCCCGTCTGATCGGATTCGGGCCAGCCATGTAACCGGCCCCTGCCAGAGCGAGCGGTTGAATCAGCGACGCAGTTGATAATGCAAAGGGCCCCGCCATCATGGATGGCGGGGCCCTCGCTTTTTGGCAGGTTTGATGGCCCGCACAGGTTGGCTCATCCCTGTTCAGGCTTCGCTAATCAGCGCAAATCGCCTTATCCAGCAAGGCAATCCGGTTACCTTCAGAGTCCTGAAACTCGGCCACCGTGATGGCATCTCCCACCCGGGTCACGGGGTAAAGCAACCTGGCGCCCGCCGATAGCGCATCCGCTATCTCCCGCTCAATATCGTTCACCGTCAGATAAATACGCGTGCCATCCAGACTCGGGACATAACTCTCTCCTCTCGCCAACGCACCAGAACAGCCTTCGGCACCGTCAATAAGCGGAAATAGCGCCATTTCATTGCCATCGATCTCCACTCGTTCGAACTCGATATCAAAAACGGCAGAATAGAAGGCGATTGCTCGCGGCATATCCGTTACCGGAATCTCGAAATGCATCCCAATATTGACCATCGAACCCCTTCCTTGTTAGTGAGCGATAACGCCGTGCAGGCAGGATCATGCCCCCATTATTGCCATGAAGCCATCCATCAGATCCACGCAGACGGGTCAAAAGACGAGATGGTGCGCTGAGAAGCACAAGTTCGCTGGGGACAAGAGACAAACCATGTGCGGTGAGGCGACCGGCGCAACCCATTGCCGCGGCGACCTCGCGGAGCACAACCTTGGTGTACGATTGTCTGCACCACACCCGAATACATATCGAGAGACGCCATGAGTGAAGATCAATCTGCCGCCATGCCGGTATTGAATGACAAGGATTGCTATGGTTTCGAGCGCAAAAATGCCGGAGACTTTCCCTTTTATCGCGAGGGGCACCATGCATTATCTGCCCGCCACTGGGTAGTGCTCCTGCTGGGTGCGGCGCTGGGTTTCTCGATGCTGACGCTGCCGGTCGCATTTTTTAAAACCACCATGGGCGGCTTTGTTCCCGCCCTCCTGTTTCCGCTAATCCCCCTGGCCGTGCTCGCCATCATGGTGGGTAAAGGGTGGCGCGCCCTGTTTCGCACGCCGACATGGCGGGATGTTCTGTTGATGGTGGCCATTGCTGGCGCCAATATTCTGGTCTCCTTTACCGTGGCATTGTTGCTGCAGCTTGTTTTCAAGATGAATGCAAACCCGGCCAACGCCCTGCTGGCAGAGGCCTCAGATACGGCACTCATTCTCTTTTATTTAAAAACGGCCCCGCAGCTGTTCGGTGAGGAGGTGGTCTCCATCTTGCCGTTTCTGGCTGTGCTCTGGTTTTGTCACCAAAAACTCGCCATGACGCGCAAGCGTGCCATTATCACCGCCTGGCTCTGCACTGCGCTTATCTTCGGTGCGTTGCATCTGCCCACTTATGAGTGGAATTTCGTGCAATGTTTTCTGGTTATCGGAACGGCCCGCATTGTGCTGCTCAGTGGCTACATCATTACCAAAAATATTTGGGTATCGACCGGCGCACACATTATTAATGACTGGCTGCTGTTTACCATCATGGCGGCATTTCTGGGCGCTCACGCCGCCGGATAGCGGCAATCCGTATAGCCCATTGCACCCTACGGTTACCTCCCCTCACCCTGTTTAGGCGCTGTGAATCAAGGCTATCCCCCTACTGAATCGCGCCAAATGTCTGCGCCAGACAAAAGGCTTCTCTTGGAACTCCATCATAGTTACAATGATCGAATTGCACTCACTCTCGTAGATAGAGCGCCAGTTTTTAATTTAATTCTCAATTGCATTAGCTAAATAACAAGGGGAAGTTATATGGGGCTTTTTGATAAAATAGCACACGCTATTGGCGATAAAGTTGGCGATGTCATGTTGGATAGAGATATGTATGATGTGCCCCGCATGAGTGACGATCGAGTAAGAGATATAATAGGTGGGAGGGAAAAGGTTCCTGCACACATAAAGGCATCCGCGATTAAAGAGGGATTTAAGCGCTCACTTAAAGACTGATGTAATATATAAAGGGCGCTTTCGCGCCCTTCTATATTCATTACCCTTACTGATTATCCTCCGCGACCGGTTCGGCACCGGCGGCGGGTTCAATCTCGATGCGATCGACTCGCTGCAAACCGCGGGGCAGCTTGGCACCGCGGCGGCCGCGCTCGCCGCGGTAGTAGTCGAGATCAGAGGGTTTGAGGGTCAGCTTGCGCTTGCCGGCAAACAGGGTGACATATTGCCCCTGCGGGATAATGGCGGCCATCACCATAAACTCCTCCCGCGCCTTGACCCGCGCCGACGGGATGCTGATCAGCTTGTTGCCCTTGCCCTTGCCGAGTACCGGCAGGGTGTTGAGCGGGAACAGCAGCATGCGCCCCTCGTTGGAGATGGCCATGCAGAGATCGGTCTCTGGCGAGCCAATCTTCTGAGGCGCCATCACCTGACCCCCTTCCGGCACGGTGAGCAGCGCCTTGCCGTTCTTGTTCTTGCCGATGAGATCGTCATAGGTGCAGACAAAGCCGTAACCGGCATCCGAACAGATGAGGTAGGGCTCACCCTCGTTGCCCATCACCAGATGGCGCACCTCTTCCCCTGCCCCCAGCGCAAAGCGGCCGGTGAGCGGTTCGCCCTGACTGCGCGCGGATGGCAAGGTGTGGGATTCAAGGGCGTAGGTTCGGCCCAACGTGGAGAGGAACACCGCCTGCTGGTTGCTGCGACCACAGGCATGGGCCAGATAGCTGTCCCCCGCCTTGTAGGAGAGCCCCGCCACATCGACGTCGTGGCCCTTGGCGGCGCGCACCCACCCCTTGTCGGAGAGGATGACGGTAACCGGTTCGCTGGGAATCAGCTCTTTCTCGGTCAGCGCCACCGCGGTGGCACGCTCCACCAGCGGGGTGCGGCGATCGTCGCCGTACTTCTCGGCATCGGCCAGCAGCTCTTTCTTGAGCAGGGTGTTGAGGCGACGCTCGGAGCCCAGGATCAGCTCCAGCTTGTCGCGCTCTTGCGCCAGTTCATCCTGTTCGGCGCGCAGCTTGAACTCTTCCAGCTTGGCCAGATGGCGCAGTTTCAGCTCGAGGATCGCTTCGGCCTGGGTTTCGCTGATATTGAAGCGCTCCACCATCACCTTGCCCGGCTCATCCTCGGTACGGATGATCTCGATCACCTCGTCGATGTTGAGGTAGGCCACCAGCAAACCTTCGAGGATGTGCAGGCGAGCCAGCACCTTGTCGAGGCGGAATTGCAGACGGCGACGCACAGTCTCGCGGCGGAAGATGATCCACTCGGAGAGGATCATCTTGAGGGTCTTCACCTGCGGTCGGTTGTCGAGGCCGAGGATGTTGAGGTTGACCCGGTAGTTCTTCTCCAGATCCGTGGTGGCGAACAGGTGGGCCATCAGCCCCTCCACATCCACCCGGTTGGAACGGGGGATGATCACCAGACGGGTCGGGTTTTCGTGGTCCGATTCATCGCGCAGGTCGGTAACCATCGGCAGCTTTTTCGCCACCATCTGGGCGGCGATCTGCTCCATGATCTTGGCGCCGGAGGCCTGATGGGGCAGCGCGGTGATGACGATGTCGCCATCCTCCTCGCTCCAGACCGCCCGCTGCTTGATGGAGCCCTTGCCGGTCTCGTAGATTTTGCGGATATCGTCGCGCGGGGTGATGATCTCGGCGTTGGTCGGGTAGTCCGGCCCCTGAATGTGCGCCATCAATGCATCGAGCCCCGCATTGGGGTTGTCGAGCAGCTCGGCACAGGCGTAGGCCACTTCCCGCGCGTTGTGGGGTGGAATATCAGTCGCCATCCCCACCGCGATACCGGTCACCCCGTTGAGCAGGATGTGCGGCAGGCGGGCGGGCAGTACCACGGGCTCTTTCATGGTGCCGTCGAAGTTCGGCGTCCACTCCACCGTGCCCTGACCCAGCTCGGAGAGCAGCAGCTCGGAGAAGCGCGACAGGCGCGCCTCGGTATAACGCATCGCAGCGAAGGATTTGGGATCGTCCGGCGCACCCCAGTTGCCCTGACCGTCCACCAGCGGGTAGCGATAGGAGAAGGGCTGGGCCATCAGCACCATGGCTTCATAACAGGCGCTGTCGCCGTGGGGGTGGTACTTACCCAGCACGTCACCCACGGTACGGGCGGACTTCTTGTGCTTGGAGAGGGCCGACAGGCCCAGCTCGCTCATGGCGTAGATGATGCGCCGCTGCACCGGTTTGAGGCCATCGCCGATATGCGGCAAGGCCCGATCCATGATGACGTACATGGAGTAGTTCAAGTAAGCCTGTTCGGTAAAGGTGCGCATTGGCTGGCGCTCTACCCCGTCCAGACTGAGCTCGATAGCATCACTCATATGTTTTTCTCTTGCTATGGCGCGCCCCTGGAGGGCACGCCTGAAATGCGGGTCGGCAGGTGACCGACGGCTTAGATGATGGCAAGGTTGCCCTTCTCTTCCAGCCACTCGCGACGATCCGGGGCGCGCTTCTTGGCCAGCAACATGTCCATCAGCTGCAGGGTCTCATCCCCTTCGGCCTCAGGTCCCATGGTGAGCTGCACCAGACGGCGAGTGTTGGGATCCATGGTGGTTTCCCGCAGCTGTTTCGGGTTCATCTCACCCAGACCCTTGAATCGGGTCACCATCACCTTGCCTTTCTTCTTCTCGGCCTCGACCCGCTGCAGCACGCCGTTCTTCTCGTCCTCGTCGAGGGCGTAGTAGACCTCTTTACCGATATCGATCCGGTAGAGGGGCGGCATGGCGACATAGACGTGGCCCTGATTGACCAGCGCGCGGAAGTGCTTCACGAACAGGGCGCAGAGCAGGGTGGCGATGTGCAGACCGTCCGAGTCCGCATCCGCGAGGATGCACACCTTGCCGTAGCGCAGGCCGCTGAGATCCTCGGAGTCGGGATCGAGCCCGATGGCGACCGAGATATCGTGCACTTCTTGCGAGGCGAGCACCTGACCGGCCTCCACCTCCCAGGTGTTCAGGATCTTGCCGCGCAGCGGCATGATGGCCTGAAACTCGCGGTCCCGCGCCTGCTTGGCGCTGCCGCCCGCGGAGTCACCCTCCACCAGGAACAGCTCCCCCTGCATGGGGTCGGCGCAGTTACAGTCGGTCAGCTTGCCGGGCAACGCCGGGCCCTGGGTAATCTTCTTGCGCACCACCGTCTTGGCGGCGCGCATCCGGCGCTGGGCACTGCTGATACAGATCTCGGCGATCTGCTCCGCCAGCTCGGTATTGCTGTTCAAGTAAAGGCTGAAGGCATCCTTCACCACACCGGAGACAAACGCCGAGCTCTGACGGGACGAGAGGCGCTCCTTGGTCTGACCGGCGAACTGCGGATCCTGCATCTTGACCGAGAGGATGTAGGCGCAGCGATCCCAGATATCTTCCGGGGTCAGCTTGACCCCGCGCGGCAGCAGGTTGCGGAACTCGCAGAACTCGCGCATGGCGTCGAGCAGCCCCTGACGCAGACCGTTGACGTGCGTACCGCCCTGTGCGGTGGGGATCAGGTTCACATAGGATTCGGCGAGGCACTCGCCCCCTTCCGGCAGCCAGCACAGGGCCCAGTCCACGGCGGACTGTTCGGTGCTGAAGGCGCCGATAAAGGGCTGCTCCGGCAAGCAGGTGAACTGCTTGACCGCATCGATCAGGTAATCCTTGAGGCCATCTTCATAGCACCACTCCAGCTTGATGCCGGTGTTCTTGTCGAGGAACTTGATGGTGAGGCCGGGGCAAAGCACGGCCTTGGCCTTGAGCAAGTGCTCCAGCTTGGTGACCGAGAAGCGGGGCGAGTCGAAGTAGCTCGCCTGCGGCCAGAAGCGCACCCGGGTGCCGGTGTTGCGGCGGCCGCAGGTGCCGGTGATGGTCAGCTCCTGCACCTTCTCGCCACGCTCGAAGGCGATGTCGTAGACCTGGCCGTCGCGACGCACCGTCACCTCGACCCGATCGGAAAGCGCGTTCACCACCGAAATACCCACCCCGTGCAGACCGCCGGAGAACTGGTAGTTCTTGTTGGAGAATTTACCGCCCGCGTGCAGCTTGCAGAGGATCAGCTCCACCCCGCACACCCCTTCCTCCGGGTGGATGTCGACCGGCATGCCGCGGCCATCGTCTATCACCTCGAGGGACTGATCTTCATACAGGGTCACCTCCAGGGTGCGGGCGTGACCCGCCAGCGCTTCGTCGACGCTGTTGTCGATGACCTCCTGGCCGAGGTGATTGGGCCGGGTGGTGTCGGTATACATGCCGGGGCGACGACGCACCGGTTCAAGGCCATTGAGGACCTCAATGGCATCCGCATTGTATTGAGTAGACATGGAGGGCCTTGCGAATTGACGTTTGGAGGGAATCTTAACTGCTAGGCGGGGGCAGGACAAACGCCCCGCGCAGAAAGCTTGATCTGGAGAAGGACAAGCAGGGCGAGACCGCCCTTTTATAACCCGAGGAAGTGGATGATCTGGGCGGGATAGCGTTCGAACGCCACGAAGGCGTGGTCGCCGCCGCACTCCAGCGAGAGGCGGGCAAAGCGGTACTCATCCAGCGCCTTGCGATAGTCGAGCACCTCATCCCCCTGCTGTTGCAGGATCCAGAGTCGCTCCGGCACCGTCACCGGCACCGCCAGCGCCCGCAGCTCGTCCATATGCTCAGGCAGCAGTTCGTACTGCTCCCCGCTATAGGGATTGGTCTGGGGGCCGAGGTAGTCGCAGAGCAGCTCATGCGGGCGCACCGCCGGATTGATCAGCGCCGCGCGGCAGCCGTACTGCTCGCTGACCCGGGTCGCCATAAAGCCGCCGAGGGAGCTGCCCACGGCACCGAGCTTGAATGCATTGCCATAACGACGCTGCAGCTCGGCAATGGTCTGCTCGATAGCCGCCCAGGCCGCCGCAGGCGTATTGGGCTGGGCCGGAATGATCACCTCGATGTCGGGCCGGTTGGCGGCCACCCAGGCAGCCATCTGCTGCGCCTTGGCGGAGCCCGGTGAGGAGTTGAAACCGTGCAGATAAAGGAGAACCGACTTCACGTAATCCTCCTCAATAACCGGTGGCATCGGGGTCGGGCACAAACTGCCCCACCGGCAGGCGCCACACCTCGCTGGCTACCCGCCCATCCGGATAGAGGGTGAGATAGCGCCAGCCCGGGCCGGATTCATCCAGCGCGAAGCCATCACAGAGCGGTTTGAACTGGATGCAGGTGGAGGGGCTGGCAATCAGTCGCACTCCGCGGTGCACTTCGTCAAACTCCTGATGCACGTGGCCAAACAGGATGGTCTTCTGCTGCGGATGACGGGCCAGCACGGCAAACAGGTCATCGGCATTCTTGAGATTGTGCTGATCCAGCCAGGCGCAGCCCACCGGCACCGCCTGATGGTGCAGGGTGATCAGGGCGTGGCGATCAGGATATTGGCGCAGGGCGCGGTCGAGGGCGGCCAGCTGGTGATCGCCGATCATGCCGTGGGGTTTGCCGCGCACCTGGGTGTCGAGCAGGATCACCTGCCAGTGATCGCCCACCAGTTGCTTGGATTCGCTGATCCCGGCGGCATGGAGATATTCGGTCATCAGCGGGCTGTCATCGTGATTGCCGGGCAGCCAGTAGATGGGGCGACCCAGTGGCGCCATCATGGAGGCAAAACGCTGATAGGATTCCGGGCTGTGATCCTGCGACAGATCGCCGGTCGCCAGAATCACCTCATAGGGGTGTTCGTTGGCCTGCACCTGTTCCAGCACGGCGGCCAGACTCTCTGCGGTGCGCACAGCCAACAGCCGCCCTTCGGCACTCGCGAAGAGGTGGGTATCGGTAATTTGCAACAGGCGCACACTGCCGTCCTGCGCCTGGGGGAGCTCTGTTTCCAAAATCACGCTTCTTTTTATATGTTCAACTGGAGATATTGATCGGGCTGGTACCATGTCTGAGACAAAATTTTAGCCATTCGGCCAGAAACAGATTTACCTGCTCCTTTTCGTCCCGCTGGTGCATCTTTTTATTGGGATAATCATAACGTGGTTGCAAACGGGAAATCTGTTGCGCTGCACACACTTCCGCCATCCGCACATCATGGTACAAACGAATCTCGATTTGAGCCTGCAGATATTCGGGCAATTCGGGGTTGTGCTGGCTCAGGATCACCTGACTGGTGAAGCGACTCTCGCCAATGATGGTGAGCTGGAACTGCAGATCGTTGCCGACCCGATAGCAGCGCTCGGCCCCGACTTCCCCATCAGGCGGCAGCAGTTTCATCAATGCCATGTAGTTGACCTCGCAGGTACGCTGCAAGGACATCAGATCAGGCACATAGCGCCTGCTCTGTTGCAGGGTCAGCGCCACCTCAGCGATCCGCCAGCCAGCGGGCGCGCAGCTCGCCGTGGTTGAGAGCCAGCCACTGCAGGGCGATGACCGAGGCCGCATTGTCGATGCGCCCCTCTTTGAGCCAGGCATAGGCCTGTTCGCGGCTCACCACGTGGACCCGGATATCTTCACCTTCGTCCGCCAGACCGTGCAGCCCTTCGGCCTTGCTGGCATCCACCTCGCCCACAAAGACCTCGATCCGCTCGGTGCTGCCACCCGGGCTCACCAGATAGCTGATGGCGTGCTCGCAGCGGGCCACTTCGATCCCCGCCTCTTCCACCGCTTCGCGGCGCACCACCGCCTCGGCGGTTTCACCTTCGTCGATAATGCCGGCCACCAGCTCCAGCAGCCAGGGGGTCGGGCAGGTCTCCATGGCGCCGATACGGAACTGCTCCACCAGCACGATCTGGTCGCGCACCGGATCATAGGGCAGCAGCGCGGCAGCATGGCCCCGCTCGAACAGCTCGCGCACGATGGGCTGATTCCAGCCGCCTGCAAATAACCGATGCTGCAGACGATAGACATTCACCTTGAAGAAGCCGTTATATCCAGCTGATTTTTCAATGATTTTCACATCATCGGCGGCGTAATGCCGATCTTGCGGCAAGGGTTGCTGCGACATCCGGGACTCCCGTCAGCTTGACTTGTATCAGTTTGACCATAAAATCCGAGGAACATGAATGAACGTTCATTCACTCGGCGTGCCATGGCAATGAGGGGTGGATTTTAGCAGCCACAGACCATTTGGCTAGGCGCGCGGGGAGAAAACTGCGTCCGGTTCTTGACGTTCCCGTCACCGGACCTGAGACTCTTAGCATTAAATTTTGCTTATAGTAGAGTGATTAAGCTGCAATCAAGCTTGGTCGGTGACAATATTTGCCCTCTCCAGCAACCAGTTTGGGTTACTACATAAGGTTAAAACGATCTATGAAAAGAACACTCTTGTCTGTCATGGTGTTGCTGGGCGTCAGTGCCGGTGCCCATGCCGAAAACCTGCTCGACATCTACCAGCAAGCCCAGATCAAAGACCCGCAGTTGCTGCAGTCCAAAGCCGTTCGTGACCAGGCCTTCGAGAAGATCAATGAATCCCGTGCTGCGCTCTTGCCGCAAATAAATCTGGGTGCCGGTCTGAACTACCTGCAAAACAAAAATGACACCCAGAGCAACAACAAAGCCTCCGGTTCTCTTTCGCTGGATCAATCCATCTACCGTCGCAGCAACTGGGTCAACCTGGACCTGACCGAGAAAGGCGCCACCCAGTCCGACGTCGCCTACAACCTCGAAGTGCAGAACCTGATGGTGCGCAGCGCCACCGCCTATTTCAATGTGCTCAAGGCGATGGATACCCTGGAATTCGTCCGTGCCAACAAGGTTGCCGTTGAGCGTCAACTGGAGCAAACCCAGCAGCGTTTCGAAGTGGGCCTGACCGCCATCACCGACGTCCATGAAGCCGAGGCGTCCCGCGACCAGGCTCTGGCCGACGAGATCAACGCCGAGAACGATCTGGCCAACAGCTATGAGGCCCTGCGCGAGCTGACCGGTATCGATCACCGCAATCTGGATGTGCTGAACACCGATCGTTTCAGCCCGCAAAAGACCGCCTTTGGCTCCGACAAGTGGCTGGAACTGGCGCTGGACAAGAACCTGCAACTGCACAGTGCCCGCATCGCCAAAGACATCGCCAAAGAGAAAATCGATCTGGCCAAAACCGGCCATGAACCGACCCTGGATCTGGGTGCCGGCCTGCAAACCAGCAATACCGATTACAAGCTGGATAGCATTCCGGGCGGCAATGACAATCAGGCCAATATCGGTCTGACCTTCAAGCTGCCGATCTACAGCGGCGGTGCCACCACGTCGCAAGTGAAGCAGGCCCAGTTCAACTACGTGGCCGCCAGCGAGCTGCTGGAGAAGAACTTCCGTTCGGTGCAGAGCACAGTGCGCTCCTCCTACAACAACGTGAACGCCAGCATCGGCTCGGTGCGCGCCTATAGCCAGTCCGTCATCTCTGCCGACAGCGCCCTGAAAGCGACCGAAGCCGGTTACGAAGTGGGTACCCGTACCATCGTCGACGTGCTGGACTCCACCCGCAAGCTGTACGATGCCAAGCAGAAACTCTCTGCTGCCCGTTACAACTACATCCTCAACATCCTGAGTTTGAAACAGGCTGCTGGAGTGCTGGAAGCGCAAGATCTGGTGGAAGTGAACCAGGGTCTGATGCCTGCTACCGCAAAAGCCAAGACCAAAGGCTGATAGCCGTTATCGGACATGAAAAAGGCGACCGCAAGGTCGCCTTTTTGTTATCCGTATTTCCGTCGGCTTGCTACAGACTATAGTGAGCCCCGCCTGATTGCGGGGCCAGCAGCGCGTTAGCCGCGCTCGCGAATCGTCTTGATGATGTCGCTGGTGGAGCAGCCATCTTCAAAGTTGAGCACGCGCACCTCGCCGCCGTTGGCGGTCACCTCGGCGTAACCGGCGATATCTTCCGGCTTGTAGTCACCGCCCTTGACCAGCAGATCCGGCAGGATCTCGGCGATCAGGCGCTGCGGGGTATCTTCACCGAACGGTACCACCCAATCCACCGCGCCCAGCGCAGCCAGCACCGCCATGCGACGCTCGGTCGGGTTGACCGGACGACCCGGCCCTTTCAGACGGCGAACCGATTCGTCGGTGTTGACCGCCACGATCAGACGATCCCCCAGCTTGCCAGCGTTGGCCAGATAGGAGACGTGACCGGCGTGCAAAATGTCGAAGCAGCCGTTGGTCATCACTACCTTCTCGCCACGCAGACGGGCGGCACGCACCGCCACTTTCAGCTGGGCTTCGGACATGACACCAAAACCGGTCTCTTGTTCGGTATAGAGGGCGTTGGCCAGCTCGACCGGACTGACGGTAGAGGTGCCCAGCTTGCCGACCACGATACCGGCAGCGGTATTGGCCAGCGCACAGGCTTCGTCCAGGCTCTTGCCTGCCGCCAGCGAGGTGGCCAGGGTGGAGATGACGGTATCACCGGCACCGGTCACATCGTAAACCTCGTGGGCCTGAGCCGGCAGATGCAGCTCCGGCTGGCCTTCGCGGATCAGGGTCATGCCGTTTTCGGAACGGGTGACCAGCAGGGCATCCAGCTCGAAGCGCTTGACCAGCTCCAGTCCCTTGGCGACCAGCTCCTCTTCGCTCTTCACCTTGCCCACCACGGCCTCGAACTCGGACATGTTGGGGGTCAGCAGGGTGGCACCGCGGTACTTCTCGAAGTCGGTTCCTTTGGGGTCAACCATCACCGGAATACCGGCGGCGCGGGCCCGCTGGATCATGCCGGGCACGTCGTTCAGCGCACCCTTGCCGTAGTCGGAGAGGATCATCACGTCGCTGTTCGGCAACGCCTGCTCGACCTTGCTCATCAGCAGGGTGGCATCGACGGAGTGGAAGGGCTCTTCAAAGTCCAGACGCAGCAGTTGCTGGTTGCGGGAGAGGACGCGCAGCTTGGTGATGGTCGGGAAGTCGGCCAGACGAACGAAGTCACAGGCCACCTTGACGCCAGCCATCTGACCGGCCAGCGCATCGGCCGCTTCATCCTGACCGGTCAGGCCAAGCAGCACGGCGTGGGCGCCCAGCGCAGCGGAGTTGAGGGCCACGTTGGCCGCGCCACCGGGACGCTCCTCAATGTGTTCAACCTTGACCACGGGCACCGGCGCCTCGGGGGAGATCCGGCCGGTGGGGCCATGCCAGTAACGGTCCAACATGACATCGCCTACGACCAGAACGCGGGCTTTTTCAAACTCGGGCAGGGTGATCTTCATCTGTATCGACTCTCAAAACCTGAAAAATCAGCGGGCGATTTTATCACACTCTTTTATCCGGTGGAGAAAAAGCCGACCGCAGTTGCCGCCGCTGTCACGCTAACCGGACGCGGGACACCCCTCTGACCAGCACACTGCCATTCGCCCCCGCCCCCCCTTTTCGGCTAGAATCCCCCGATTGTGTTTGCGAACAAGAGATTAGCCATGGCCCATGACAACGCTCCCCGCCTGGAGCCCCACCTGTTTCATCCCCGTTACTGGGCCAGCTGGTTCGGCCTCGGCCTGCTCTGGCTGCTGACCCTGCTGCCGTGGCGCAGCCAGATGTGGCTGGGTCGTCAGCTCGGTCGTCTCGCCGCCAAGATATTGAAGTCCCGGGTAAAGATTGCCCATCGCAATCTGGAACTGGCGATGCCCGAGCTGACCCGGGATGAGCGGGAGAAACTGCTTAAGGCAAACTTCGAGAGCGTGGGCTGCGCCGTGTTCGAAGTGGGGATCGCCTGGTTCTGGCCAGACTGGCGGATGCGCAACCTGATGAAGGTGGAAGGGGAAGAGCACGTGATCGCCGCCATGGAGAGGGGGCAGGGCATGCTGCTGCTCTCCTGCCACTTCCTGACGCTGGAGCTCAACGCCCGCTGTTTCGGTCTGGTTCGCCCCGGCGTGGGGGTCTATCGCCCCAACACCAATCCGGTGCTGGAGTATGCCCAGTACCACGGTCGCTGCGCCTCCAACAAATATCTGGTGGACCGGATGGACGTGAAGGGGATGATCAAGGCGCTGCGCAACGGTGACGCCCTCTGGTACGCGCCGGATCACGACTACGGCAGCCACGCCAGCGTGTTTGTGCCCTACTTCGCGGTGGAGCAGGCGGCCACCATCACCGGCACCGCCACGCTGGCGCGGGTGAAGAACACCGTCACCCTGCCCTGCTACAACATCCGCACCAGCGAGGGTTACACCCTGCACATCGGGGCGCCGCTCGCCGACTACCCCAGCGGGGATGACATGGTCGATGCCGCCCGCGCCAACCGCGAGATTGAAGCCGCCGTGCGCAAGGCGCCGGAGCAGTACATGTGGCTCCATCGCCGCTTCAAGACCCGCCCCGCCCCCGAGGATGCAGGCTTCTACTAAGCCGCAGTCCCCGACAGGGGCCAGATCGCAAAAACCGACAAACCGCCTGCTGGCGGTTTGTTTTTATCTGCTGTCTGCCCTGTGCGGCAAGCAAGCGCCCTGAACGCCAGCCGCGCAATCACATCCTGCATGTTGGCGCCCATTCCCATCAACCAGTCGCAAAAGAGCCCTCATCACCGACCGTAAAAACTGAAAGCGGGTTACAAACTTATTGATTCATTGATAACCAGTGAGAGGTTTCGATAGATCCATCGTCACCACCCGCTGATGAGTGATTGAGTGATTTGTCCCATTCGAATACAAAAATTGAATTTGTGACTTAAATCACCTTTACCCAAAGACACCACCAAACAACTTAAGTGATGTGAGTCACATAAAATGGTCATGCAAAACAGAAAAGATCGAAATGTAGCCGAATTACAGCATCCGAATGTGATCAGGGTCACGGGTTGCAGAGGGGGTATGGCGGGGTATCTGAGAGGTGGATCACAAGACACCCCGTTTTCAGCCTAATTTGATCGCAAGCTGGTAGATTGAAGTTGCTTAGACGACCGGGATGGCGGTTCGGCAAAACCGGCCATCCCGACTACCACTTTTAATCAAACAGGCTTAAAACGGGGTCCCGACATGTTATCACCGGATACCAAAGTCAAGATACAGAATTTTGGACGCTTCCTGTCCAATATGGTCATGCCCAACATAGGCGCCTTTATCGCCTGGGGCTTTATTACCGCCCTCTTCATCCCCACCGGCTGGCTGCCAAGCGAAACCTTGGCCAAGCTGGTTGGCCCCATGATCACCTACCTGCTGCCGCTGCTGATTGGCTACACCGGCGGCAAGCTGATGGGCGGTGAGCGCGGCGGCGTAGTCGGTGCCATCACCACCATGGGCGTCATCGTGGGGACCGACATCCCGATGTTCATGGGCGCCATGATGGTCGGCCCGCTCGGTGGCTGGGCCATCAAGCGCTTCGACAAGGCGATGGACGGTCGCGTCAAGAGCGGCTTCGAAATGCTGGTCAACAACTTCTCCGCCGGCCTTATCGGCATGCTGCTGGCGATCCTCGCCTTCTTCGTGATTGGCCCCTTCGTCAAGGTGCTCTCCGGCGTGCTGGCCGGTGGCGTCGGCTTCCTGGTGGAAAACCACATGCTGCCGCTCACCTCCATCTTCGTCGAACCGGCCAAGATCCTGTTCCTCAACAACGCCATCAACCACGGAATCTTCTCGCCGCTGGGGATCCAGCAGGCGACCGAGCACGGCAGCTCCATCTTCTTCCTGATTGAAGCGAACCCGGGCCCTGGCATGGGCGTGCTGCTGGCCTACATGGTGTTCGGTCGCGGTGCGGCCAAGCAGTCCGCGGCTGGCGCCTCCATCATTCACTTCTTCGGCGGCATCCACGAGATCTACTTCCCGTATGTGCTGATGAACCCGCGCCTCATCCTGGCGGTGATCGCCGGCGGCATGACCGGGGTCTTCACCCTGACCCTGTTCAATGCAGGTCTGGTTTCCCCCGCCTCACCGGGCTCCATCTTCGCCGTGCTGCTGATGACACCGAAAGCCTCCCTGATTGGGGTCGCCCTCTCCATCATCAGCGCGACTCTGGTCTCCTTCCTGGTCGCCGCCGTGTTCGTTCGTGCCCAGCAACCGGAAGCCGACGAGGCCGATGCGCTCGGTGAAGCCACTCGCAAGATGAAAGCCATGAAGGGCGGCAAGCCCGAAACCGCAGCGGCCAAGAAACCGGGCGGCGAACTGATGGCAGTACGCAACATCGTGGTGGCCTGCGATGCGGGCATGGGTTCCAGCGCCATGGGTGCTGGCATGCTGCGCAAACGGGTGCAGGCCGCCGGGCTCGATATCAGCGTCACCAACCGCGCCATCGATCAGCTCGACGATCAGGTGGACTGGGTCATCACCCACAAGGATCTGACCGAGCGGGCCCGTCGCCATGCGCCGAACGCTCACCATATTTCCCTGACCAACTTCCTCGACAACGGCCTCTATCAGGAGCTGGTACAGAGCCTGACCCAGGCCGCCAACGATGATGTCGCCAACCCGCAACTGCTGGTGGCGGCCAACGATGACAGCTACGAGCCGCAAGCGGCCGAAGTCTTTACCCTGAGCCGTCATGACGTGCATCTGGGACTGAAAGCGGACAGCAAGGAGGCCGCTATCCTGACCGCGGGCCGACTGCTGGCCGAGCGCGGCTACGTGGCGCCCGACTATGTCAACGCCATGCTGGAGCGCGAACAGCTGGTCTCCACCTACCTCGGCGAGTCCATCGCCGTGCCTCACGGCACCATCGCCGCCAAGGAGTTTGTGAAGCGTACCGGCATCGTCATCTGCCAGTACCCGGCCGGGGTCGCCTTTGGCGAAGCCGCCGATGAGGTGGCGCGGCTGGTGATCGGCATCGCCGCCCGCAACGACGAACACATGCAGGTGATAACCCGCCTGACCAATGCACTGGATGAACCCGGTCTCATCGACCGGCTGGCCAGCACCACGGATCCCCAAGCCTTCCTGGATCTGCTGGGTGCCGAACAGGCTGCGTAATCATCTTTCATCGTCTTTGGTTCAAGAGGTTAATATCATGAAAACATTGCATTTTGGTGCTGGTAACATCGGTCGCGGCTTTATCGGCAAACTGCTGGCAGATGCCAGCCATCAGGTCACCTTCGCCGACGTCAACGACACGCTTATCGATCAGCTCAACCACCGTCAGGAGTACAAGGTCCATGTGGTGGGTGCGGATCAGAAGCTGGACGTGGTGCGCAACGTGGCGGCGGTCAGCTCCGCCGGTCACGAGGTGATCGCCCGCATCATCACCGCCGATCTGGTCACCACCGCGGTCGGCCCCAACATTCTCGACAAGATTGCCAGCACCCTGGCCAAGGGGCTGCAGGCCCGTTTCGATGCCGGCAACCTGACCCCCCTCAACGTCATCGCCTGCGAAAACATGGTGCGTGGCACCAGCCACCTCAAGCAGGAGGTACTCAAGTACCTGCCAGTCGCGTATCATGCCACGCTCGAATCCTGTATCGGCTTCGTCGACTCGGCGGTGGATCGCATCGTACCGCCCGCCGCGGCCGCCAACGATGATCCGCTGGAAGTAACGGTAGAGAGCTTCAGCGAGTGGATCGTCGACCAGACCCAGTTCAAGGGTGAGCTGCCCCAGGTGGCGGGCATGGAGCCCACCGACAACCTGATGGCCTTCGTCGAGCGCAAGCTGTTCACCCTCAACACCGGTCACATCGTCACCGCCTACCTCGGCAAGCTGCGGGGCTACCGCACAGTGCGCGAGGCGATCGAAGATCCGGTGATCCGCAGCAAGGTGCGCCGCGCCATGGAGGAGAGCGGTGCCGTGCTGGTGAAACGCTACGGCTTCGACCCACGCCTGCATGCCGCCTACATCGAGAAGATCCTGTCCCGCTTCGCCAACCCCTATCTGGTGGACGAGATTGACCGGGTCGGTCGTCAGCCGCTGCGCAAGCTGGCGGCGGGAGATCGACTGGTGAAGCCGCTGCTCGGTACCCTGGAGTACGGCCTGCCCAACGAGCAGTTGCAGGAGGGGATCGCCGCGGCGCTGCACTATCGCAACACCGATGACCCGCAGGCGGTGGAGCTGCAAGCCCTGCTGGCGGAGTTGGGCCCGGCCAAAGCGCTGGCCCGCGTCACCGGGCTGGATGAAGAGAGCGAGGTGGTTCGCGCCATCGTCGCCCGTTACGAAACCCTGTAATGACCCTGCTTGCGGCGCATTCAGCCACCACTGATAGCGCACCAAGCGCTTGAATGGCAAGGGAATGTGCCCCATATGATAAAAACCGGGAGAGAGGCCCACTCTCTCCCTGTCAGCTGGACCCTATACACCTATGACCACACACCAGGAAGATGAAGTACTGGAACGACTGAACGAGCAGGATGGCCCTCGCGGCTTCTTTCTCGAAGCCGTGACCATCCTGGAAGAGGCGGTCGACTCCCTGATGCGACGCGCGTTCCGTCAGGAGGAGTATGCCGTCAAATACGCCATCGAACCCCTGCTCAACCAGAGCGGCCCCCTCGGCCAGCTGGAGGTGCGCCTCAAGCTTATCTTCGCCCTCGGCCTCATCTCCCTCGAGCGCTATCAGGATCTGGAAGCCTATCTGAAGATCCGTGACTTTCTGGTGCGCGACCCCAAGGATTACCGTTTCAGCGACAAGCCGATCCGCGACCTGCTCGACCGGCTGCACGGGGTCAATCAGGGTGGAATGATGAAGCTGGAGCCCCCCGCCAGCGAAGAGGATTGGGCCTTCTACCAGATGCAGCTCAACCGGCTCGATCAGATGGTGCGCTCCGCACTGGTACTGGCGCTGGCCGACTGTGTCGGCGAGCTCCACAAGGAGAGTCCCATCTGATCGGGCTCACGCTCATGACCGCCCCGCTGGCGCGCTTTTTCTGCGCCGCGCTTGCCACTGCGCCTTGCCCCAACCATTGGCAGATGCCACTCTGATCCAGCACCGCCTCGCCTGGACATTGGATACTATTGGCGCCACAGGCAGAAAAAACTTCACATGGAAGAATCGAACGTCATGAGCGACCCGAACGTCAACCCGCTGATTGCCCCGCTGCTGGCGTTGTTGCAGCAGGCGGCGGGCAGCTACAAGGTGCACGAGCTGATGGCCGCCCTGCGCCAGCAGGGGGCGATCCCCCAGCTGGCCGACGATGAGCAGTTGCAGCTGTTTCGGGTCAACTTCCTGATCATGAACGCCCTCTACCAGTTGCAGGCCGAGCTTTATGAAGAGGGATGGTGGCTGGTGATCAGCACCCTGGATATCCGGCTCGAACCGCTGGCCAAGACCCCGGAGGCCAGCCACGCCTTTGCCCTTGGCGAAACTCTGCGCAGCTACTATCTCGACTGGCAGGTGTTCTGGCAGACCGACCGTGCCGAGGTCGAAGCCCTGCTCAACCGCTTCTGGCGTGCTTATGACGGGGAGGGGCACAAAGCCGAGGCGCTAGCCCTGTTCGATCTGCATGAAGGGGCGAGTCAGGAGGCGATCCGCCGCCGCTGGCGGGAACTGGCGCTGCAGCACCATCCGGATCGGGGCGGCAATGCCGAGACCTTTATCCGCATCCGCTGGGCCTGGCAGTGCTTACGAGGATGATCCCGTTGCCGCACTGCTGTTGCCGCATATAAAGGGCAGGCATAGACTGGGAGTGGATATTCCCCAAAGGAGCGCATCATGACAGTCAGTGAACTTCGAAAGCTCTATCAGCAACAGATCCTGCAAGAAGCCGAAATTCTCCACGACGTTGCCATCCCCGGCTGGCTTATCGAATTCAGAGGCAAGGATGGTGCCCTCTACGAGCTGACCGACACCCTCGGCTGCCCGGTCAGTTTCGGCACCGTCGATCAGGCCCGCGAACATGTGCATCTGGTGGCCGACTGCCCGATGCAGGTGGAGCACCTCTACCGCTTCTTCGAACGCTAGATCAGCACCCGCCACACAGAAAAAAGGCTCCAGAGGAGCCTTTTTCTTATTCCGGTTACTTGCTATTCCGGTTGCAGTGGTTCCGCCACCTTGCCCTCCAGCTTCCTGACCGGCTTTTGCAGGATCAGGTTGGCCGGATAGGTGACCAGATCACCGTTGTCATCCCGTACCCGCACGTAGAACAGGCCAATCTCGGTGATGACGCCGGTGACCGAGTCGTCCTTGTCGAGGATGCGGATCCGGTCGCCAATCTTGTAGGGAAAGGCGAAGAAGATGGTGATGCTGGCAGTGATGTTGGAGAGGATCGACCACTGCGCCACCATGGCGACCCCCAGTACCGCAAAGAAAGATGACGCGAGCACCACCAGTCGGGAGAAGTCGAGCCCCCACACACCGGCCAGCACCAGCAAGGTGGCGCAGCCGAGCAGGAAGTGGAACACATGGGCCACGTAGAGCACCCGGTTCTCGCTCACCTGTCTGCTCAGACCGAGCGCCAGCAAACTCTTGTGAATAAGCCGCCGGATCAGGGTGTGCCCCAGCAACAGCAGCAGGGTCAGGCCAATGGATTGCCACATGGGTTATGCCTCCCTACCACCAGCGCCGGTGCTTGAGCCAGATGGCCAGCCCGCTGGCCAGCGCCACCAGGGAGCCACAGAAGACCCAGAAGGCGGTCGGGCTCTCGGCCCCCGGAATCCCCCCCAGGTTGATGCCAAACAGACCGGTCAGGAAGCTGGCGGGCAAAAACAGCAGCGCCATCACCGACATCTGGTAGGCGCGGCGGTTGGTCGCCTCCGCCATCAGATTGTTGATCTCGTCCGCCAGCACCGCAGTGCGCGCCACCCCGGCATCGAGGTCATCGAGCCAGCGCCGCAGCCGGTCGGCGATATCGAGCAGACGGCGGCGGTCATCCTCATCCAGCCAGCTGATCTTCTCGTTGGCGAGGCGCGCCACCAGATCCCGCTGGGGGGAGAGATAGCGGCGGATCATGATGAGCTGCTTGCGGATCAGCGCCAGGCGGCCATTGGCGGGCAGGTCGCGCATCAGCACCATCTCCTCCAGATCGAGGATCTTGTCGTGCAGCTCTTCAACAAACTCCCCCGCCCGATCGGTCAGGGCATCGCAGATCTCCACCAGCCAGTCGGCCGGGGTATCGGCACCGCCCCCCAGCTTGAGCTGGTTGAACACATCCTGCTCGGAGAGCAGCGGGCGACGACGGCTGCTGATGATGAGATCCGGGGTGATGAAGATGCGCAGCGCCACCATCTCTTCGGGCCGGTGATCCTTGTTGTGGTTGATGCCGCGCAGGATCAGCAGCACCGTCTCCCCCATCCGCACCAGCTTGGGACGATTGCTCTGGCCGAGCAGCGACTCCTTAGCCGCCTCACCCAGTAACGGGGTTTGCAGCAACCAGCGCGCCGAATCGGGATGGCCGTAATCCAGATGCAGCCAGCCGGGGCGATCCCCCGGGATCTCGCTTCCCGCCGTCAGCGGCGCCATGCCACCCTTGCCATCCAGGGTCAGGGCATAAATCACTTCACCGGGCACCCGATCCATCTCGTCTCCTTCTCGTTGCATGTGCTGGCCCCAGCTTACACGAAAGGCGGGGCAGACTCAGCCCCGCACCGGCAAGGGGAGGCTTGTGTTAAGATGCCCGCTCTCGTTTTCTCTCCGCTTTCACTACAGGAAACCATGCCATGCCCATCTGGGTCGATGCCGATGCCTGCCCCATTCCGGTCAAGGAGATCCTCTACCGCGCCGCCCACCGCGCCCAGGTCGTCACCACCCTGGTGGCCAATCAGGGATTGCGGGTGCCCCCCTCCCCCTTCATCAAAACCCAGCAGGTAGATAAGGGGTTCGATGTGGCAGATCATGTCATCGCCCAGCAGGTTCAGCCCGGCGATCTGGTGATCACCGGCGATATTCCCCTCGCCTCCTGGGTGATCGATGCCGGTGGCGAGGCGCTCAATCCCCGTGGCGAGATCTACACCCGCGAGACCATCAAGGCGCGGCTCGGCATGCGCAACTTTATGGAAGAGCTGCGCTCGGCCGGAGTGCAGACCGGCGGCCCGGCCCCCTTCAACGCCGCCGACAAACAGCGCTTCGCCAACGCCCTCGACAAGTGGCTGGTCAAAGGCAAGCTGTAAAGAGACCCTAAAGGCGCCCTGTTTGGGCGCTTTTTCGCCGTAACATCCTGATTTTTAAAATAACAGCTGACCAGAACCATCAGGCTGGTAAGATGCGCCGCCATCTTGTCCACGCCGTAATCATCATGACCGCCCAAGGGCACCTGCTCTTCTCCGTTACCTGCACCCTGATCGCCCACAAACTGCAGCTCACTCCGGCGCTGGCCGATGCCAGCCTGTGGCAGACCATCCCTGCCGCGCTGGCCAGCGCCCTGCTGCCCGACCTCGACCACCCCAAATCGGTGCTGGGGCAGCGACTGCCGTGGATCTCGAAACCTTTGTCGCGGCTGTTTGGCCATCGCGGCTTCACCCACAGCCTGCTGGCGGTCGCCGCCGCCGTCTGGGGGCTGAACCAGAGCCTGCCGCCTGGCACCCTGCCCATGGGGGTCAAGGATGCGCTTATCGTCGGCTACCTCAGCCATCTGCTGGGGGATTGGCTCACCCCGGCGGGCATTCCGCTCTTCTGGCCCATCAAGCGCCGCTTCCGGCTGCCGGGCTGGCCGCTGCGCAGTGGTGGCGCCCTCGAAACCGGCTTTTGTACCCTCACCCTGCTGGTTGCTGGCTGGTGGTGCGGCTGGCGGCTGTGAGCCAGAAACAAAAAAGCCCCTGACAAAGTCAGGGGCCCAAGCAGTGGCGCGAACCACTAGAGGATCAGATCATGATGCCTGCGATAACCGCAGAGAGCAGGCTGACCAGGGTAGAACCGTAGACCAGCTTCAGACCGAAGCGGGAAACCATGTTGCCCTTCTCTTCGTTCAGCGCTTTTACCGCACCGGCGATGATGCCGATAGAGCTGAAGTTGGCGAAAGAGACCATGAAGATGGAGAGGATGCCGACGGTACGCGGAGAGAGCTCGGCAGCCACTTTGCCCAGATCCATCATCGCCACAAACTCGTTGGTCACCAGCTTGGTCGCCATGATGGAGCCCGCTTGCAGCGCTTCACCACTCGGGATACCCAGGATCCAGGCGATCGGGTAGAACAGGTAGCCCATGACGAACTGGAAGTTCACGCCAAATGCCATCTCGAACAGGTAGTTGACCAGGGCAATCAGGGCGATGAAACCGACCAGCATGGCACCCACGATAACGGCAACGGTGAAACCGGCCATGATGTACTCGCCCAGCATCTCGAAGAAGTTCTCTTTCTTCGGCGTATGGTGCTCGTCACCTTCGGCAATGGCCTTGATGTCGGTCACGGAGTTATCCGGCTCGTACGGGTTGATCAGAGAGAGCACGATGAAGGTGCTGAACATGTTGAGCACCAGCGCGGCAACCACGTAGCGCGGCTCGATCAGCTGCATGTAGGCACCGACAATGGACATGGAGACGGTAGACATCGCCGTCGCCGCCAGGGTGTACATCTGCTTCTCGTTCAGGTGCGGCAGGATGTTCTTGAGGGCGATGAAGTTCTCGGATTGACCGACGATCATCGAGCTGATGGCGTTGAAAGACTCCAGTTTGCCCATGCCGTTGATCTTGGCCAGCACGGTACCGATACCGCGGATCACCAGCGGCAGCAAGCGAATGTACTGCAGAATACCGATCAGTACAGAGATGAATACGATGGGCATCAGCACCATCAGGAAGAAGGAGAAGGCCCCTTCGTTAACCAGGCCACCGAACACGAAGTCGGTACCCTGTTTGGCAAACTCCATCAACTTGGTGAAGCCGGCCGCGAAGCCCCCCACCACCGCCAGACCCACTTCGGAGTTCAGCATGAACCAGGCCAGCGCCAGTTCGACCACCAGCAGTTGGCCGATATAACGCAGTTTGATCTGTTTCCAGTTGTGGCGGTTAGCCAGCAAAGCAAGAGCGAGGACCATCACCAGTCCGAGCACAAAGTGAACGTATTCCATACCTGTAGCACCTGAGTGAATTGTAATTTTTGACCGGCGCCATCATAGACATTTGCACATTTAAAAATCAGATAGCCATCACAATCCCGCCCAATAATATGCATGCAGGATAATACAAACGTTTTTAAATTAATTACGCAATGAACTGATATTAATCGCACAACATAGATAACATAAATCCTTTTAAAACATCATGTTGAGCAATGCAGGTGCCGTTTTCATGTTTTTTGAAAATATTCGAGCAGCATTTTCGCAACATCCATTGTGGCGTAGTCGCTGCTCGTGGAATATTTTTCAGCCATTATATTGAAATACCGAAATTGGAAAACGTTTATCCGCGATAAATAATTAGATGAGTGTTTGAAAAATAGTCCTTATTGGATTGTCAGTGATTGCCCGCGATCGGTTTGGCAACAAATGAACCCGGCATGCACCCTCGTGGCCAACCGTTCAAAAATCCGCCACATCCGGTGCCACATTCTGGTATGATGCGCGGCCTTAGCGCTCGCGCATCCCCGTTTTCTCCGAAATAGAGTCCTTTTGTGAACAACAGCGAATTTAGCAGCCTCAATCTCTCCCCCGCCCTGCAAGAAAACCTCACCAGCCTGGGTTACCTGCAGATGACCCCGATCCAGGCCCAGAGCCTGCCCCTGGTACTCGAAGGCAAAGACCTGATCGCCAAGGCAAAAACCGGTAGCGGCAAGACCGCTGCTTTCGCCCTCGGCCTGCTCTCCCGCCTCAACGTCAACCGTGTCGACGTACAGGCGCTGGTACTCTGTCCGACTCGCGAACTGGCGGATCAAGTGGCTCAGGAGATCCGTCGTCTGGCGCGTGCCCTGCCCAACGTCAAGCTGGTCACCCTGTGCGGTGGCACCCCGACCGCACCGCAATCCGCCACCCTGAGCTTTGGCGCCCACATCGCCGTCGGCACCCCGGGCCGCATTCTCAAGCATCTGGAGCAGGGTACGCTGGAGCTCTCGAGCCTGGAAACGCTGGTGCTGGACGAAGCGGATCGCATGCTGGACATGGGCTTTGGCGAAGACATCAACCGGGTCATCAGCTATGCCCCCGAGCGCCGCCAGACCCTGCTGTTCTCCGCCACCTATCCGGAAGGGATCGCCCAGATGAGCCGTGGCGTGCAGCGCAATCCGGTCGAGGTGAGCGTCGAGTCCCTGCACGAGGGGAGCGCCATCGAACAGAAGCTCTATGAAGTCCCCTTTGGTCAGCGCCTCGATGCCCTCACCTGGCTGCTGAGCCACTACCAGCCGAGCTCCTGCGTGGTGTTCTGCAACACCAAGCGCGCCTGTAACGACGTGGCCGACCATCTGGCTGCCAAGGGCTTCTCGGCGCTGGCATTGAACGGAGATCTGGAACAGCGCGAGCGGGATCAGGTGCTGGTGCGCTTTGCCAACGGCAGCGCCACCATTCTGGTGGCCACCGACGTGGCGGCCCGTGGTCTCGACATCAAGGAGCTGGGCGCCGTCATCAACTACGAGCTGACCTATGATCCGGAAGTGCACGTTCACCGCATCGGCCGTACCGGTCGTGCCGGCCAGCAGGGTCTGGCTCTGAGCCTCTATCAGCCGAACGAGGCCCAGCGCGTCAATTTCATCGAAGAGTACCAGCAGGCCCCGATGCCGCTGGGTGATCTCGACAGCATCGGCCGCGACATCAAGCCGATCGCGCCGCAGATGGTGACCCTCTCCATCGATGCCGGTCGCAAGACCAAGGTGCGGGCCGGTGACATTCTGGGTGCCCTGACTGGCGAAGGCGGCATTGCCGGCGCCGACGTCGGCAAGATCCAGATCTCCGAGCAGTACTCCTACGTCGCCGTGAAGCGCAGCGTGGCGAGCGCCGCCCTCAAGCGGTTGCAGGAAGGCAAGATCAAGGGGCGCAGCTACCGCGCCCGCAAACTGGGCTAAGGGCGATGGCGGGCAGCATCTCTGCCCGACCTGTCATGAACCACAGCACGGGCGCCTTTGCAGGCGCCTGTTTTTTATCGAAAATGTGCCATTCCGATGGCATGGACAACACAGATGAACAGAGAACCCCAAGCCGAAGTCAGCTGCCAGAACTGCGAAGCCTGCTGCTGCCGCCTCGAAGTGATGCTGTTTACCGATACCGGCGTACCGGATCGCTACGTGGACGAGATAGAGGGACAGGTGCCCGTGATGCACCGACTGGAAGATGGCTGGTGTGCGGCGCTCGACCGCAACACCATGATGTGCCGCATTTATGAAGTACGACCGCTGATCTGCCGTGAATTCGAAATGGGTGAACCCGACTGCGTTGACGAGCGGGACAAATGGTTTATCAAGCTGGAATGAACCCGGGCTACGCCGTGCGCGTGGTGGTCAAGCGCCCGCGTGTTCGCAGGGAGTGGCGGTGAGCTGCTCCCCCAGCCACTGGATAGCGGCTGCCTCCTGCTCGAAGTAACGCACCGTCCGAAACGGCAGATCCTTGAAGATGTTATCCGCCAGATAGCGCTTGAAGCCCCCCACCAAGACCACCGCCAGAAACTGACAGCCACTCTCGGCACACCAGCCAAACTGGCGACGAAAACGGGCCAGCACCTCGGGCCCGGCCGCTTCGAACTCGGTCGCGACCTCGACAATCCCCCAGGGGCGATCCACCAGCCCGACCAGCTCGTGGCGAAAACGCGCTTCATAGGCCATGGTCCCCGCCAGATTGAAGGGGCCACGCGGGCGACAGATCAGCATCTGGCCCCTGCGCTCCATGTCGAATTGCCCATGTGGCTGCATGACTGCCCCCATTCCGTTACCACCACCGCCTGCAGATTGTTATCACAAGGTAATGATTTATAAAGAAAAGTCCAGCAGCAAACACGCTTCACACAAAGTGTGCTCATCCCATCCGGCAAACCGCCATCGCCCTGTCAGCACGCCATATCACCGCCATCCCGCACTGAACCGACCTCGAGATGTGTGATTGCAGTTAACGAAACGTTACTGCTATTATCCGCGCCTCCGCAAAACATTCCACTAGCAGAAACGTTGGTGCTCCAACAAGGATGTGCAATGAAAAACAGGGACTCGAGTCATTACCAACGGATCTGGCGCTGGCACTTCTACGCCGGTCTCTTTGTCGCCCCTTTCCTGATCCTGCTGTCACTGACCGGGATCGTCTATCTGTTCAAACCCCAGCTCGATAACCTGATGTACCCCGAACTGATGAAGGTCGCTCCCGCCAGCCAGACGCTGAGTGCCGACCAGCTGCTGGCCAAGGCGATGATGACCATGCCCGATGCCAGCCTGCGTAAATACCTGCCCCCTGCCGCTCCCGACCAGAGCGCCCAGTTCATCGTCAATCGGGGCGAACAGGAGCTGACCCTGTTCCTCAATCCCGCCAGCGGCGCCCTGCTCGGCACCATGGATAACAAGTGGAATCTGCAAGCGGTGGCTCGCTCCCTGCACGCCGACCTGCTGCTCGGCACCACCGGGGATCGGCTGATCGAGCTGGCCGCAGGCTGGGGACTGGTGTTGCTGCTGAGCGGCCTCTATCTCTGGTGGCCGCGCAAGGGGCCCGGGGTGGGCGGCATCCTCTGGCCCAGAGTGAGCCAGCGCGGACGTCTCTGGTGGCGGGATCTACACGCTGTGGTCGGCTTCTGGGGCGCTGGTTTCCTGCTGCTACTGCTGCTGAGCGGCATGACCTGGACCGGCTTCTGGGGCGATCAGTTTGCCGCAGTCTGGAACCGCTTCCCCGCCGCCATGTGGAACGAGGTGCCCAAATCGGCACCGCTGGCTCGCAGCCTGAATCAGGCCCACGAGCAAACCGTCCCCTGGGCGGTGGAGAACACCCCCATGCCCAGCTCGCAGCCGGTCGATGAGGCGCACGATCATGGTGCCATGAACCACGGTGAGCATGAGGGTATGGTGATGGCGAGCCAGCACATTGCGCTGCAACAGGTGGTCGAGATCGCAAATGAACGGGGCGTCAAACCGGGTTATAGCATCACCCCGCCAGTCGGCGACACCGGGGTCTACACCATCGCCCTGTTTGCCGACGATCCACGCAACGACGCCACCCTGCATATCGATCAATACAGCGGCAAGGTGCTGGCCGATGTGCGCTGGCAGGATTACGGCCCGGTCGCCAAGACGGTAGAGAGCGGCGTCATGCTGCACATGGGCAAGCTCTACGGCTGGCCCCATCAATTCGCCATGCTGATCATCTGTTTGATGGTGCTGGCCAGCGCCGTAAGCGGCTTGTGGATCTGGTGGTGCCGCCGCCCGCAGGGCCGTCTCGCCGCGCCGCCGCTGCCCGCCAAACTCCCGCCGATGCGCGGTGCCATCACCCTGCTGATCCTGCTGGGGATCGCCTTCCCGCTGGTGGGCGCCTCCATGGTTGTCATCTGGCTGCTGGATACCCTGATTTTCTCTCGTCGCCCCCTCAAGGTGGCGCGCGCCAGCTAAACCCGACGGCACAGCTGAAAAGAAAAAGGGCTCCCATCTCGGGAGCCCTGTTCATTGTTCGCCTTGGCGTTTGCGCCCCCCGTCAGGAGAGCGCCAACCCGATGGAGAGCAGCAGGCTGAACAGAAACGCGCTGATGGCGGTCTTTTTGAGCGCGCCGGTCAGCACCTCGCCATCGTAGCTCTCGCGCAAGGTGCGGGCCGCATCGCTGAGCGGCTTCATGGCAGGCAGGAAGATCCACGGCCAGAAACTGGCGGGCTGGGTCAGGATAAAGGCGATGGTCGCCAGCAGCGCCGCCCCCAGCAATACCCAGTGATAGGCGATGGCGCGGTTGCGGCCAAGACGTACCGCCAGGGTGATCTTGCCGCTGGCGGCGTCGGTCTCGATATCGCGCACATTGTTGATATTGAGCACGGCGGTCGCCAGCAAACCACAGGCTGTGGCGGGCAGCAGCAGATCCCACTCCAGACTCTTGGTGAAGAGGTAGTAGGAGCCGAGCACCCCCAGCAGACCGAAGAACAGGAACACCGAGATATCGCCAAACCCGCGATAGCCATAAGGGGTCTTGCCGACTGTGTAGGTCACCGCCGCGACGATGGCCGCGCCACCCAGCACCACAAATGCCAGGATCTGCAGCCACTGGCCACCGAAGGCGCAGCCGAGCAACAGCAGGCCGCTGGCCACCGCCGCCAGCGCGGTCAGCGCCATCGCCACGCACATCTGCTTTTTGGTGATAAGGCCGGAGACCACCGCCCGCTGCGGGCCGATCCGCTCGCCGTTGTCGGCGCCGGAGACCGCATCGCCGTAATCGTTGGCCAGATTGGAGAGGATCTGCAGCAGGATGGCGGTCAGCAGCGAGAGCGCCATAATGGTGCCATCGAAGGCACCACGACTGGCAGCCAGCCCCGAGCCCAGCAGGATGGAAGAGCAGGCGAGCGGCAGTGTTCGCAAACGCGCCGCCAGCAACCAAACAGAGAAGGTATTTGTCATATTGTGATGGCCAAACAATCGGATATTGATCGTGTTAAGGGTTATCGAACCGGATTTGGGTATACTTGGCCCCGGAGAGTGAAGCTCCCTCGGGCGATTTACATGGACGAATGGGCAGATAATATATAGGAAATCATCGCCCTTTGGCATAAACCTACGGCATCCTGCTACCGGATCGCTCGTTACTACCCGGCTCAGAAAAGAATCCATGTTGGCTCAGACCCATATCAAGCAACAACTGGACGCCCTGCGTCACAGCAACGTCAGCGGCTTCGTGCGGTTGAGAGTGGCAATCGAGATCCGCTCCTTTCTGGGCTGGCTCGCGGCGCAAACCCTCTATCCCCGCATCTACTGGCAGGCCCGTGGAGAGGATCGTCCCGAGTATGTCGCGCTGGGCGCCATCCATGAACTGACCGAGCCGCACGCCATCAAGCAGGTTTGTGCCAACGCCAGCCAGCATCACGACGACAGCCCCCGCTACTATGGCGGACTGGCGTTCGATCCGGCCCAATCCGGCTGGCAAGGGTTTGGTCCCTGCCGTTTCGTGCTGCCCCGCATCGAGCTGGTGCGCCGTGGCGAGTGCGTCAGCCTCTGCCTCAACCTCTGGCTGGATGACGACAATCTCGAGGCCGAACTGCAGGCGGCCGAAGCTGCCCTCGATGCCCTGCGCCCGGAAGCCCCGCTGCCCGCGCTGCAAAAGCAGCCCTGGCAGCGACAGGATTGCCCCGGTCCCGCCCAGTGGCAGACGCTGGTTGAGCGCGTCACCGCCCGCGATTTTCAGGCCCACACTCCCAAGGTGGTGCTGTCGCGGGAGAGCCTGCTGACCAGTCCGAACCATGATGCGGATATCAATCCCTGGGCCATGCTCGGCCAGTGGGCCCGCCACGCCCAGGACTGCTTCCACTTCGGTTTTCAATTCTCCCCCGAGCAGGCCTTTATCGCCTGCTCCCCCGAGCGGCTCTACCGCCGGGAAGGGAGCCACCTCTTTACCGAGGCGCTGGCGGGCACCATCCGCCGCTCCGGCGATGAAGAGGTGGATGCCCAACTGGCCGCCGAACTGCTGGCAGACAGCAAAAACCGGCTGGAGAACCGGCTGGTACACGCTGACATCCTCAGCCGACTGGCACCGCTGGCTCACGATGCCACCCTGACCGAGCCGCGCATTCTCAAGCTGCGGCTGCTGCAACACCTCAAGTGCGATATCGAGGCCGAACTCAAGCCCGGGGTCTGCGACTGGCAGTTGCTCGACGCCCTCCACCCGACTCCTGCGGTGGGAGGTGCTCCGCGCGAGGCTGCGCTGGCCTTCATCCGTCAGTTCGAGCCCTACGATCGGGGCTGGTACGCTGGCGCCTGCGGCATGCTGAGCCGGGAAACCTCGGAGTTCTCGGTCGCCATTCGCAGCGCCCGCATTCAGCCGGGCAGCGTCACCCTGTTTGCCGGTGCCGGCATTGTCGCCGGTTCCGAGCCGGTCGCCGAGTGGGCCGAACTCGACAACAAGATCGCCAATGTGCTCTCCCTGCTGGGATAGCCATGACCCCTTTTCAACCCGCGAGAGCCCCTATGCCCACCCGTAAAGAGCCTGCCAGCGAAGAGTTTGCCTGCCCCCCGTTTTCGAACCAGCACGCCACCTTCAACCACGTCTGGTCCTCACTCTTGCTGGAGGAGCTCTTTCGCCTCGGGGTGCGCGACATCGCGCTGGCCCCCGGCTCCCGCTCTGCGCCACTGACCATGGCGGCCGCGGCCCATCAGGGCTTTCGCCATCACCTGCACTTTGACGAGCGCGGTCTCGGCTTTATGGCGCTGGGGCTGGCCAAGGGCAGCAACCGGCCGGTTGCGGTGATCATGACTTCGGGCACTGCGGTAGCCAACCTCTGGCCCGCCGTGGCAGAGGCCCAGCTCACCGGCGTGCCGCTGATTATTCTCTCCGCTGATCGCCCTCCTGAGCTTATCGACAACGGCGCCAATCAGGCGATCGACCAGCAGGGGATCTTCGGCCGCTACCCCGTCTATCAGCAGAACCTGCCAAGCCCCACCCCGACCATTCCGGCGGCGTTTGTGCTGAGCTCGGTGGATCAAGCCTTGGCCAAGCAGGCGCTCACCCCCGGGGTGGTGCACTTCAACTGCATGTACCCCGAGCCCCTCTACCCGGGCGAGCACTATCAGGATTTCTCCGACTATTTGGCCCCCCTCGGCGACTGGCTCGGCTCCCACAGGCCATGGAGCCCGTGGCAGCAAAGCGAGCCGACCTGCCCGCTGCAACCCGAGTGGAACGAATGGCAGCACAAGCGTGGGGTGATTGTGGCCGGACGGATCACGGATCCCGTACAGGCACAGGCGGTCGCCGCGCTGGCGGAGCAACTCGGCTGGCCGCTGCTGGCGGATCTGCAGAGCCAGATCCGCTTCGATAGCCGCAACCTCATCCACATGGATCTGGCGCTCAACGACCCAGAATTCGTCGCCGAGTTGAGCCGCGCCGAAGTGTTGCTGCAATTTGGCGCGCGGCTTGTCTCCAAGCGGCTCGGCCAGTTCATCAAGCACCATCCATGGCAGGATTACTGGCTGGTGGATCCGCAACCGGCGCGGCTCGATCCCGACTACCGGCTGCGCAACCGGCTGCTCTGCAGTGCCAGCGCCTTTGCTGCGGCCCATCCGGTCACCACCGCTCAGGCCCCCTGGCACCGGCTGGCCGAATTGCAACACAACGCCAGCCAGCAGATCGCCGCCGCCTGCGAGGGTTTCTCGGAGCTCGGGGTCTGCCATCGCATAAATAGTCTTATCGAGGGGCAACTGTTTGTCGGCAACAGCATGCCCGCCCGACTGATGGATATGCTCGGTGACACGGGCAAGGGGCCAAGCCGGGTGATGACCAACCGCGGTGCCTCCGGCATCGATGGCCTGATCGCCACCGCCTATGGCTTTGCCCAATCGCTCGAGCCGGGCAGTGATGAGCCCACCACCCTGCTGCTCGGCGATCTGAGCGCCCTGCACGATCTCAACAGTCTGGCCCTGCTCGGTAAGGCGAGCCGACCGCTGGTGGTGATCCTGCTCAACAACGATGGCGGCAGCATCTTCCGCATGTTGCCAGTGCCCACCGAAGGGGCGCTGCTGGAGAGCTACTACCGGCTGCCCCACGGCCTCGGTTTTGAACATGCCGCCGCCATGTTTGGCCTCGCCTATCGCGCGCCGACCACCCTGGCCGAGTTCGAACGCGATTACCGCGCAGCCCTCAAAGATGGCGTTACCTTGATCGAGATCCGGGTACCGAGCGAGCAGGTGGCCGATGATCTCAAGGCGCTGGGGGCCGCCATCCGTGGCAAATAAAGATGCCAATGTGCCGCTGGTGCTGCTGCACGGCCTGCTGGGGGATAGCGGCGACTGGCAACCGGTGATCGACCGGCTGCCCGGCCACCACTGCATCGCCCTCGATCTGCCGGGTCATGGCAGCCATAGCACGCTGACCGTCGATGGTTTTGAGCAGAGCCACCAGTGGCTGGTTGCCGAGCTGGCCAGCCGCAACATTGAACGCTATCTGCTGGCGGGTTACTCGCTGGGGGGGCGACTGGCGCTCTATCACGCCAGCCGCGAACCCGCCGGGCTGCAGGGGCTGCTGCTGGAGAACTGCCACCCGGGGCTACCGGCCAGTGAACGGGCCGCCCGCATCCAGCACGATGAACAGTGGGCGCAGCGTTTCGAGCAGGAGCCCCTGGCTGACGTGCTGGCAGACTGGTATCGGCAGGGTGTTTTTGCCGATCTCGACGACGCGGCCCGCGCCCGCCAGATCGCCCGCCGTCTTGGCAATGATGGCAAGGCCATCGCCACCATGCTGCGCGCCACCTCGCTCGGCAAGCAGCCGGATCTCGCCCCCTGGCTCATGCAGTGCCCGCTGCCGGTCACCTGGGTGAGTGGCAAGCGGGATCACAAATTCCATCAGCTGGCTTGCCAGCTGGCGAGTCAACATCGCAAAATCAACCACTTGGTGCTGGAGGGCGGCCACAACCTGCACGCCCATCAGCCAGAAACCTTTGCCCGACTCCTCGCGGAGTGGGTCAACCAACAAGAAGAGACGAGTCATGATTGAAGCAATGACGGAAGCTGAACTGTACGCACCTGTTCAACATGCCGGGATTGCTCAACGCTGTGCTCAACTCTTTGCTCAACTCGGTGCTCAACTGCGCTCGACCAGATCAGAAGGAAAAAACCATGATTGAAGCAATGACCGAAGCGGAACTGTACGCTCCTGTTGAGTGGCAGGATTGCTCCGCCGGTTACGAGGACATCCTCTATCACAAGTCCGGCGATGGCATTGCCAAGATCACCATCAACCGTCCCCAGGTACGCAACGCCTTCCGTCCCCGCACCGTCAAAGAGATGCGGCAAGCGCTGGCCGATGCCCGTTATGACGATCATATCGGCACCATCATCCTGACCGGTTTTGGCGAGAAAGCCTTCTGCGCCGGCGGCGACCAGAAGATCCGTGGCGACTACGGTGGATATCGCGATGACGAGGGGACTCATCACCTCAACGTACTCGACTTCCAGCGCGACATCCGCACCTGCCCGAAACCGGTGGTTGCCATGGTGGCGGGCTACGCGGTCGGTGGCGGTCACGTGCTGCACATGATGTGTGACCTGACCATCGCCGCCGACAACGCCCAGTTTGGCCAGACCGGGCCGAAAGTGGGCTCCTTCGACGGCGGTTGGGGGGCTTCCTACATGGCTCGCATCGTCGGCCAGAAGAAGGCCCGCGAGATCTGGTTCCTCTGCCGCATGTACGATGCCCAGCAAGCCCTCGACATGGGTCTGGTCAACACCGTCGTGCCGTTGGCGGATCTGGAGCGCGAAACCGTGCGCTGGTGCCGCGAAATGCTGCAAAACAGCCCGATGGCGCTGCGCTGCCTGAAAGCCGCCCTCAACGCCGACTGTGATGGTCAGGCGGGCTTGCAGGAGCTGGCTGGCAATGCCACCATGCTGTTCTACATGACCGAAGAGGGTCAGGAAGGCCGCAACGCCTTCAACGAAAAGCGTCGCCCCGACTTCTCCAAATACAAGCGGAATCCCTGATGACACTAGCCCTGTATCGCTATCAACTGCCTTTTACCCAGCCACTGACCTTTCACGGCAAGGTGGAGGTGGCGCGAGAGGGGCTGTTGGTGCGCATCAACGATGGCTGGGGGGAGATTGCCCCCCTGCCCGGCTTCTCGAAAGAGAACCTGCAACAGGCAGAGGCGGAAGCCCTTGCCGCGCTGGCGGCCCTGGCCGCTGGCGACACCCCGAACCCCGTGCTGCCGTCGGTGCAATTTGGCCTCGACTGCGCGCGCCGGACATGGCCCGAGCAGAGCAACCCGCTGCCTGAGCCCTATCCCCTCATTCAAGGCTCCCCCCAGGAGCTGCTGCGCAACTGGAAAGAGTGGCTGCACCGCACACCCAGCAAGGCCAAGCTGAAGGTGGCGCGCTACCCGATGCGTGACGAGCTGGCGCTGATCCGCCTGCTGTGCGATCGGGTGCCCTCCCTCAAGCTGGTGCTGGATGCCAACCAGGGCTGGACTCGTGAGGAGGCGTGGACCTTCTGCGGCCACCTCGACCCGAATCGCATCGAGTATCTGGAAGACCCCTGCGCCGACTTTGCCGACATCGCCTTTGTCGCCAACCGCACCGGCATGCCGGTGGCGCTGGACGAGCTGCTGGCGCAAGGCAAGCCGTGGGAGCCGATCCCGCAACTGCGCGCGCTGGTGCTCAAACCCACCCTGCTCGGTTCACTGGCCAACTGCGAAGCGCTGATCGCTCGCGCCCGCGAACTGCGGCTCAAGGTGATCATCTCCTCCTGCTTCGAATCGGATCTGGGCCTGAACCAGCTGTTTCATCTGGCGGGTGAATGGGCACCGGAACAGGCCCCGGGCCTCGATACCCGCCGCTGGATGGCGGGCAATTTGCTGGGGGACGATGGCAAACCGGATCTCCGCCAACTGGAGAAACTGTATTACCGTGATTGACCCCTCCCGCTCACCCGAACAGACGCCTTGCCCGGTACGCCACCGGGCAATCACAGCCCCGAACCGCATTGCCATCCACACCGCCTCGCCTCTCAGTTATCGCCAGCTCGATGCCCGCCTCAACAGCCTGTGCCAACAACTGGAACAGGCTGGGGTGCGCCGTGGCGATCATCTGGCGGCGGTGGTGCGCGGTGCGCTGGAAGATGTGCTGCTGGCCTGGGCCTGCGTGCGCAGCGGCGTGGTGTTCTGCCCGCTCAACCCCGCCTTCCCTCTTGAAAAGCAGCGCGAGCTGGCGGTGCAACTCGATGCCAGCGCCTTCTGGTCGGCAGGGGAGATCCCGGCAGGCAACTGGCAACCCTTGCAGCTCGACTTCATGCACGAACTGCCGACAAGCGAGGAAGCGTGGCCGCTGGCATCGGCCCAGCTCAACAACATGATCCTCACCTCGGGCTCCAGCGGCACGCCGAAAGCGGTGGTGCATCGACTCTGCAACCACCTTGCCTCGGCGCGCGGCTCTGCCACCCTCATTCCCCTCGATGAGGAATCCGGCTGGCTGCTCTCCCTGCCGCTGTTCCATGTCGGCGGCTACGCCATCCTGTTTCGGGTCTTTCTGGCGGGCGCAACTCTGGTGCTGGATCAGCGTGAACGGCCCCTCAAGGAGCGGCTGGAGTGCCAGCCCATCACTCACTTGTCCCTGGTGCCGACCCAGCTCTGGCGCCTGCTGGCAGAGGGCTTTGACCCGGCCCGCACCCGATTGCGCGAATTGCTGCTCGGTGGCGCCGCCATCCCGCAGCCGCTGGTGAGTCGCCTCTGTGCCATGGGGCTCGAACCCAAGGTGAGTTATGGCCTCTCCGAGATGGGCAGCCAGGTCTGCACCGCGATCCCCGGCGATGCCGGTGTGGCCGGCCATCCACTGCCGGGGCGGGAGGTGTGCATTCGGGAGCAGGAGATCTGTGTGCGTGGCGCCACCCTGTTTGCCGGTTACTACCGGGCTGGCGAGCTGGAACTGCCGCTCGATGACGAGGGCTGGTTTCATACCCGCGACAAGGGGCGCTTCACTGCGGCAGGGGAACTGCTGGTGGAGGGGCGACTCGACAACCTCTTTATCTCGGGCGGAGAGAATATCCAACCCGAGACCATCGAGCAGCGACTGGTGGATCATCCCGCCGTCGCCCAGGCGCTGGTGGTGCCGGTGCCTAGCGACGAGTGGGGACAACGCCCCGCCGCCTTTATCGACTGGCACGGCGAGCCGGTCCCCTACCCCGAGCTAGCGGCCTGGATCCGCAACGCCCTGCCCGGCTTTATGGTGCCCGACCACTGGCTTCCCTGGCCCGATCTTGGCGGCAATCTCAAACCCTCACGCCAACAGTTGGGCAAGATTGCCCGACAGCTGACCACCTTGTCACAACAAGCTGAATGAGATCGGACTCACAATTTCCCGATCTGCTCTGAAAACAGAAAAAGAAACATGTGAGTCCTTACTGCGGCGCCAGCCCACGATAATCCGATCAGACTCAAAAAATCATCATCTTATTGATTTATCTGATTTTTAATTGGCAATTGATATCCCTTTGGAGCTGGTTAAATTGCCTTGCGATTACTCGCAAGGCAATACACAAACAACAACAAAGGGATAAAAATGAACCGTTCGGGTACCGGGTGGCTGCTGCTGGCAGGCCCCCTGCTTTTGGCGACATCCTCGGCGCAAGCCAACTACTCCCCCAGCGACTGGCAGCAGTATCAACTGACCGGGGAGTCGAGCCGGCAACTCGCCGCGCGCATCACCGAGATCACCTACGAGCTCAAGGCTCGCAGCACCAGCGCGCCCTATCAGCAGCTCAGGGTCTATCGCCGCTTTGACTGGCAGGGGAGCGACCTCGCGGCCCTCGCCGAGCAGCAGTGTGGCGAGCCCCAGCTCAGGGTGGAATCCGGCTGGCAGATCCGCTTCGTGCGCTGTGAAGATCGGATTCCGGCGGGCAAGCTCATCCCCGCCAGCAGTCATGACTTCGGTTATGGCCTGAAACTGGGTCGCTGGGAGCAGCTGGCGGGCACGCCGACCGCCCAACGGCAGGATCATCTGCCGCTGCCGCAAGCCATCATCCTGGGTCAGAGCGAGAGGGAGCTGGATCGCTGTGAACTCAATGCGCAAGGCCGCTGCGCCGAGCCCGAGTGGCACTATCAGCCGCAGGATTGGCAGCAGTTGCAGGTACTTGAAGAGACACCCAGCGAGCGGGATGGCCGACTGGAGCAGATCTTCTTCCGCCTGCAGCCGGTGGCAGACAGTCAGGCTGCCGCTCAGGTCAGCGAGATCCACGTCTGGCGCCGTTATCAGTGGCAGCTGGATCAGCTCACGCCTCAGCAGGAGTGTGATGAGCCACAGGAACGCAAGGAGGGGAGCAACACCATCCGCTATCGTATCTGCCGTCAGGTGATCCCTGCAGGCAGCGAGGTGCAGGTAACCCTGCAAGATAACGGCTACCAATACCCGGTCGCAGGCGGCGAGTGGCAACCCCTGCCAGAGAGCAAAGCGTGGCAGGAGAGCCGGGTGCTCAATCGCCCCATCGTGCTGGCCAGCAAGGAGGAGCAGCTGGAGTGCCGCCGCGCTAACGGTCGTCTCTGCTCCGAGCCCGAGCAGCCCGATGTGGATCTGCTCGATAGCGATGCCGCCAAACTGGTGGCCGACGTGAGCGGCCAGAACAGCCCAGCCTGGCAGGCGGATTACGGCCACGATGACGCCAAGCTGATGGCGGTGGTGCGCGGCATGCGTGCCCTGCTGGCGGCCAACCAGCCGACCCATCCGGCAATGGACAAGCTGCTCTACTATGTGCGCGCCCATAACTACCACGGCGGCATTGGCAAAGAGAGTGATCAGGTCGCCCGGGCACTGGCCGGGGTGATGATTGATCTGCTCAACCACCCCCTGCTGCTGGGCGCCGAGCCGCAAGATCAGGCAGGCACAGTGCTGGAAGCCTGGAGCGTGGCGGCGCAGGGACAACTTGGCCAAGCCGCCTTCCGCCAGAGTGCCGCCCCCATGCTGGCCCAGATCAACCAGGCGCTTGGCTATGCGGTGCAACATGCGGCGCAAATCAATGGCCACAAACCCTGGGCCGATGGCCTGTTCGAGCTGCTCAATCTGATCGATCAGAGCGCCTCTTACGGTCAGCAGGCAGACTTCAGCGCAGCTGTGCTGCAACAGGAGGCGGCATTGCGCCAGAGCCTGCTGCAACTGGGCCTGAGCGAGCTGGCCCTCTGGAAACAGCGCGATGGCTCACGGGATCTGTTTATCTTCAACAACATCCTCGATGCCCACAGCCGCCTCTACCAGATGATGCGCTACCTCCATCACACCAGCCCGGATGAGACGGTCGCCTATCGCCAGCAGCTGGATCGCGATGTCATCGCCATCATCCGCCAGCAGGGGCTGGTCCCGGGCGGCCAGCATCCGGCCGCCATGCTGGAAGAGGTTTCCCTGACCCTCTCCAGCTACTACTTCACCTACACGGATCGCACCAGCGAGGCCTGCGTCAGCGGCGAGTTCGCCGGGCTCTGCACTCCGATCCGCATGGAAGATATTCTGCCCTTCGAGCACACCTGCTCACCCACCCTGCGTCTGCGCGCCCAGGATCTGACTCAGGCTCAGGCCGAGGGGATCTGCCGCGAGCTGGGTGACGAGGAGCAGCGCTTCCACCAGCAGATGGAAACGGGCGAGCAACCGGTGGCCGACGATCACAACGAGGCGCTGGAGCTGGTGATCTTCAACTCCTCCGCCGACTGGGGCCGCTACGGCAGCGCGCTGTTTGGTGTCTCCACCGACAATGGCGGCATCTATATCGAGGGGGATCCGGCTCGCCCCGGCAATCAGGCCCGCTTCTTCGCCTATGAGGCGGAGTGGAAACGCCCCGCCTTCCAGGTGTGGAACCTGCGCCACGAGTACGTTCACTATCTGGATGGCCGCTTCAACCAGTACGGCAGCTTTGGCCACTATCCGCTCAACCGCACCACCTGGTGGGCCGAGGGGATTGCAGAGTACATCGCCCACGGCCAGTGCTTTGCCCGAGGTCTGGATAACGTGGCAAACCGCCCCGCCAACCAGCGCCCGACCCTGGCGGCGATCCTCCACCTCGATTACGAGCAGGGGGGCGAGATGGTCTACTCCTGGTCCTATACCGTGCACCGCTTCCTCAACGAGACCGGTCGCGGCGCCAGCTGGTTGGCGCTGGCACAAGCGCTGCGCAATCCGGATCGGCAGCAGGCGATGAGCGACTTCGAAGGGGAGCTGGACCGGCTGATCGCCAACGACAGCGACGCCTATCAGGCGTGGCTCGGCCGGGATCTGCTGCCCTGGTGGCAAGCCAACAAGGAGTCAGACGCCTGCAAGGGCAACGACTCCGCCCACTGATAGACCTTCACCTACCAGAGGGGCTGCCACCGCAGCCCCTCGCTTTACGCTCCCGATCTCCCACCTTGCCTGCGACAACCTCTGCCCGAATGAGCGGCCCGCCCGTTATCAAGCCTGACGCCAGCGGCCGAGTTGTAATAGAATGCCGAAAGCCATTCCCAACTTCAGACCCTGACCGCACCGCGCATGAAGAAGTTTGCCAAGATCCTCCTCGCCTGCCTCGTTTTGCTGCTGGCCCTGATTGCCATGCTGCTGGGCTACAGCGAGTGGATCGTCTCGGATGCCCGCCACTATACCCACGACAAGGTGGACGAGGTGCCCTACAACCGGGTTGCGGTGGTGCTGGGTACCTCCAAATATCTCTCCGGTGGCGGCCCCAACCACTACTTCAAATACCGCATCAAGGCGGCGGCCGAGCTATACAACAATGCCAAGGTGGACTTCATCATCGTCTCCGGTGATAACGCCACCGTGCAGTACAACGAGCCACGCCAGATGCGCCGCGCCCTGATCAAGGCGGGCATCCCCGCCTCCGCCATCTATATGGATTTCGCCGGATTCCGCACCCTCGACTCGGTAGTCCGGGCCAGGGAGGTGTTCGGTCAGGATCGCTTTACCGTGGTCTCCCAGGGCTTTCATAACGAGCGGGCCATTTTCATCGCCCGCCATTTCGGTATCGACGCGGTCGGCTTCAATGCCGAGGATCCCAGCGCCTATCAGGGGATCCGCACCCGGGTGCGGGAAGTCTTTGCCCGCCTGATGGGGCTGCTCGATCTCTATGTGCTGGACAAGGGGCCCAAGTTCCTCGGGGCACCGGTGCCCATCGGTCTGCCTGTGCCTTGCCACTCGCTGAGCACCATCGGCAGCCTGCAACCCTGCCTCAAACAGCCCAAACCGGCGGTGGATAAGGCCAAGCCAGCGGCGGTATCTGCCGCGGCTGCCACCGAGTCGGCCACTCCGGCTGTCTCGGCTGCGATTGAACAAGTCACTGCAGCTGTATCCGCAGCGGCAACCACTGAACCTGTCACCCCCGCCAAACCCGCGGCAGAAACCACCGCCGAGACGCCCAGCGCGGCCTTGCCCATATTGCCGGCGGCCCCTTCAGCCGCCAGCGCCAGCACTACCACACCATAAACAGAGGACCCGCCAACTGGCGGGTCCTGTTATTGCAGCACGGGTTGTGGCGGCCAATTTGAACCGCTTATCTCGGCCCCCCTGCGGCCAAGTCAGCCGCGCGCTTCCTGATAGCGGCGGGCCACTTCGGCCCAATCCACCACCTGATAGAAGGCAGCGATATAGTCAGGACGCTTGTTCTGGTACTTGAGGTAATAAGCGTGCTCCCACACATCCAGCCCCAGGATCGGGGTATGGCCATGCATCAGGGGGCTATCCTGATTGGCACTGCTCTCCACCTGCAATCTGCCCGCCTCGTTCACCACCAGCCAGGCCCAGCCGCTACCAAAGCGACTCAGGGCAGCCTGAGTGAAGGCCTGCTTGAAGGCATCGAATCCCCCCAATTCCCGCTCGATGGCCAGAGCCAGCTCACCACCCGGCTCACCGCCCCCCTGCGGGCTCATCACCAGCCAGAACAGAGAGTGGTTGGCATGGCCGCCGCCATGGTTGCGTACCGCCCCCTGCAGGTTGACTGGCAGAGTATCGAAGCGGCGCAGCAGCTCCTCAACCGGCAATGCGGCCAGCTCGGGCGCTCCTTCCAGTGCGGCGTTGAGGTTGTTGATATAGGTCTGATGATGACGGCTATGGTGGATCTCCATGGTCAGGGCATCGATATGGGGTTCCAGTGCGTCGTAGGCATAGTTAAGGGCTGGCAAGGTATGGCTCATGATGACCTCTGTTCGGATTAATGGAGTCGGGATGAGGGCTCGCTCTGGCACAGGCAGTGACCGAGCGAGCGCATGATCGCGGCGTGGCTGCCGTGGCGCTGTACGAACGTCAGCAACTCGGCACGGGTGGTGCGGGTATGGCGCAAAGCGGCCTCTCGCAGGCGGGATGAACAAGCGGGGGAGTGACAGGTCGCCAGCAGGCAGTCGTGCACATAGCAGAGCAGGTCGGCGGCGCGATCGGGCAGGGTCATGGCCACCAGCAGATCCGCCAGATTGTGGTGGGCCACCACCAGTGCCGCCACCGCCTCGTCGGCATCGTGCCACTGCACCAATTGCTGGCGAGCCAGCCAGAGCGCCTGCTGATAATGAGCCAGCGCCTGATGGTACTCGCCGCAATCAAACAGCCGGTTTCCCTCTCTGGTCTGCTGCTTCCAGTGGGTCATACTGCTGCCACCTTCGGTCGACTCGACCCACCCTTTCACCCAGGTTGCTGTCATACGCTTCACACCAACAAATGATAATAATTATCATTACATGGATCATATCCGGGAGACAAGGGGTGTGTGGGGCGCAGCAAACAACCAAAACAGCGCGGCCACTCCTTGGCAAGGAGTGGCCGCTTGAGGCAACCGGTCAGAAGATTCGGCCGGTCAATGACACGTTAATGGCCGGTCAGATGTTGTTGGCTGGCGAGGGCGGGGCAATCCCTAGCAGCATATGATCCATCATCCCCACCATCCGCCCTATCTCGGGTTTGGTGATGGTATCGTTCGCCCCCAGTTGCAGGGCTTTCTGACGGTTGTCATCGCTCATCAGGGAGGAGAACATCACGATGGGCATCTCCTTATAGGAGGGGGTATCCCGCAGTCGCTTGAGCAGGTGCATGCCATCCATGCGCGGCATCTCCACATCGGTGATCACCGCGTTGACGAAGCCGGTCACCGGCATCTTCTCCTCCTGCGCCAGACGATCGAAATCCGTCAGCATCTCCAGCCCTTCCCCCCCGTCCTTGGCCGTTATCACGTTGTAGCCGGCGGTACGCAGGGTGGTCTCGATCATCTTGCGGATAAAGGCCGAGTCGTCCACCACCAGAATGGTGTTGCCCTGACGCAGCGCCATCATGCGATCGTCGATGAGCACCTTGCGATCTTGGGTGACATCGTACTTCTCCATGCTGAGCTCGGGGTTGATGTCGGCGATGATCTTCTCGAAATCGAGGATCATGATGAGGTTGCCATCGCGCCTGACCACCGCCACCACGCAGTCGTTCTCTCCCGCTTCCAGAAACTGGCTGGGGGACTCCACATCCTCCCAGGAGACCCGGTGAATCCGGCTGACGCTGTCGATCAGAAAGCCGTTGGCCATCTTGTTGAAGTCGGTGACGATCACCACCTTGTGGCTGGGATCCGGATTGGTCTTGATACCGAGCCAACCGGCCAGATCCACCAGCGGGATCAGGCGCTCCCTCAGGGAAAAGACCCCCACCATATGGCGCTGGGCATTGGGGTAATCGGTGGTTTCCGGCACCCGGATCACCTCGCGCACCTTGGCGACGTTGATCCCGTAGTAGGCGATCTTCTCTCGCCCGTCCGGCAACTGCTTCTTGAGGTGAAACTCGATGATCTCAAGCTCGTTGGTGCCGCTTTCGGTCAGGATAGATTTACGCTCTTCCCCATCTTTGGACATCATGGTGACTCTCATTCTGGTTGCGCGGGCAGCAGACCGCTGCGGTTTTCTCTCAGTATAGGAATGGAATGCACTCTGCTGCGCTGATCCGGTCAAGATTGCAGCTATAACCACTTGATCCGCTAGGCCGGAGGGCTCGTACCAGCCTATCAGGAAAATTGCGGTGCGATGGAGAAGGCCATCACAGCGTCACAAGGAGAGGACTCATGAATGAGAGCGTGGTCGTGATAGGGGCTGGCGGCGGGATCGGGGCGGCACTGGTCGCACACTGGCTGGCAACCGGCACAACCCGGGTCATCGCCGTCAGTCGTCAGCCCGCACCAGCTGGTGCCTCTTCGCCTGCTCTGAAATGGATATGTTGCGATTACAGCGATGAGCAGATGGCAGCTGCGGTAGCCCGCATCGCAGAATGGGCGCCGAGACCGCACCGGGTGGTGATCTGCAACGGCATCCTGCATCAGGGGGAGATCCAGCCGGAGAAGCGGCTCGAAGCACTCAATCTCGATGGCATGACCCGCCTCTACCAGACCAACGCCTTGCTGCCGCTGCGCTGGATCAGCCAGTTATTACCGCTGTTTGGCCGCGAGCCCTGCACTCTGGCCGTTCTCAGCGCGCGGGTCGGCAGCATTGGCGACAACCGAGCAGGCGGCTGGTATGGCTATCGCGCATCCAAGGCCGCCCTCAACATGCTGCTCAAGTGTGCCGCCATCGAGCTGGCCAGGCGGGCCCCCGGCGTCAAACTGCTGGCCTTCCATCCCGGCACAGTGGATACCCCACTCTCCCGCCCGTTTCACGCCAATGTGCCAGCGGGAAACGTGCAGAGCCCCGAGCAGGTAGCCGGCCATCTGGTGCAGCTGATGAACCGGCTGCAACCGGATGGCGAGCTGAGCTTTCTCGACTGGCAGGGCAACCCTATCGAGTGGTAGGGCGCGCCAGCAGACGTGCCAGCAGCGCCCGCAATCCCTTGATCACGGCGGGCTTGCCCGCCAGTTGCAACCTCGCGGCCAAGACTCCCCAGTCGGCATATTGCCAGATGGTGGCGATCAGCAGATGGCGCTCGGCAGGGGTGAGCGAGGCCAACACATCCAGATGTCGCGCCAGCCATAGCTGCAGGCTGGCTTGGCTTAGCTCGAACGGCTTGTGATGCAGGGCAAAGCACTTAATCTCATCGCGCTCGAACTCGCCAAGCTCCGGCGCGTTGACGGTACTGCCTTGCACTTGCAGAGATTGCCATACCAACTCGGGATCCAATGCGTTCAACTCGCCCGCCAGCAGGGTCGGCAGCTGGCGTACGAAACGCTGCTGCCACCGAGCCAGTTCGGGCTCATGCTCGTATTTAAGCGCCTTAAGCAGCAGGGCAGCATGGCAACCGCTGGCGGCATCCCGCTGCAAACCGATACGCAGCACCGTCAGTCCTGCCTTGCGCCAGAAGGGGAGCAGGTCGGCGCTGGCCGAAAAAGCCGAGCCCAGGTAGTCGATACCAATCTGGCGATAGTGCTCCTCAAGCTTGCCAAGCAGCAGCGAACCCAGCCCATGGCGATGCAGCTCGGGGTGGATGGCGATACGCATCACCCGGGCGTAACTGCGCCCCCCCGCCGTCTTGAAACCGGCGTGGGCCAGCAGCGACTGGGGCAGCAGATGGCCACGCGGGCGGCGGCGCCCTGCCCAGATCGCCTCGGCCAGCTCGGGATCTATCTCCCCTTCCCGCGCCACCAACGCCACTCCCAGCAGGCTCTCGTCCTGCTCCAGCAGATGGATGTCGAGATCCGGGCTCTCCAGCAGGGATCTGAGATCGCTCGGCGTGGTCTGGTAATGAGCAAGCACCAGCAAGCCGAACAGCTGGTTGAGCTGCGCCTCGTCGCTCGCCAGCGCCTCTTGACTGATAAGACGCCAGCTCGGGTTGGTCGGTGGCATGGGAGTGGCGACTTCGGCATTGAGGCCGAGCAGGCGGAAAATCAGCGGCTCCAGCGGATCGTGCTCACTCCAGCGAATGGGCTCAGATAGGTGGATCTCCTGCCACTCCGGGGTCTGGCTATCGAGCACACGTTTGAAGCGCAGGTGAAAACCGCGCCCCGTCCCCTCGTAACCGTGCTCGGTAGTGGCAAACACGATGCGGCTGTGGCGGGCCAGCATGGCCTCAAGCAACGGGGTTGGAATGGCAGCCGCTTCATCCACCAGCAGCAGATCGGGATTCATCGCCTCGTGCACCAGCCGATCAGGCGAGCAGTAGCTCAGCCCGGTCAGCTGTTCTGGCGTGCAATCAAGCCTGCGGGCGGCATGGGCAAACAGGGTCGCCACCGTTGCCTGCGAGGGGGCCGTCACCACTATGTTCAGCCCGGGCTGCTGACGCAGTAGCTCGGCAGCAGCCAGCCCAAGCAGCGCACTCTTGCCACGGCCGCGGTCGGCACTCAGCACCAGCGGACGGCGGCGATGGCCGTGCAACACCTTGTGGATGGCGGGCAGCGCTCGGGCCTGATCGTCGCTCAATGGCCGCTCGGGCCCGATGGGTTGCCACGGCAGCGAACAAACCGGAGGCTCCAAAGAGAGAGCCGGATCCCCCGCCAGCAGCCGTACCAGCCGGGCGATAAAGCCGTGACCGGCCCGGCTTGCCTCCTCCGGCTGGGCCACCAGCCTAACCCGGTCGGGATCCGGCCATGCGGGCCAGATCTCTCTGGGCGGAGTCAGCAGCAACAGCAAGCCACCGGCGCGCAGGGTGCCTGCCAGCGCCCCGAAGGCGTCGGGGTGAAAACCGCTGAAGGCATTGAACACCAGCGTGTCGCACTCCTGACCGAGCCGCTGCAGCGCCTTGGCTGCGGGTTGCGGGGCATAACACTCGGGCCCGGCACCCAGCCAGAAGATGCGCTCGCCGAGCAGGGTTTCGGCGCGGGCAATGCAGTCGGCCTCCTCTCCCTCCAGCCAGATCAGGCGCCGCTCACCGGCGCGGGCCAGCGCCTCGCGCTGCCGATTGACCTCTTGTGGCGTCATGAAGCCGCGCTGTCAGCCGGTTTGCGGGGTTCGAACATGCGATCCCCCATCTGATCGATAAAGGTGTGGGCCTTCTGCACCATGAAACGCTCGGCATCGGCCGGATTGGCAAACAGATCTGAGCGGATAAAGCGGTGGGTTTGCAGCACCCCATCCAGCTCTTTGGTGATACGGCCCGCCAACCGGTACTGGCCCCCTTCGGCCATGGGCTCCGGATAGATGAGATAGCCGGCATATTCGGTGGGAGTGACTTCAGGCGCCTTGGTCGGCTCGCCCCCGAACAGGGCGCTGAACAGTTTCTTGAGCATGGTGATCTCCTCTGGTTGCCAGCATTGTCCCCAAGGGGTTGCACAGTGGCAAGCAGGGGATCTTATTACCAATGGTTATTTGCATGACGAACCATTCTCATTTAGATTTCACTCCATTCCACAAGAGGTGATCATCATGTACGTCTGTTTGTGCCGCGGCATCACAGATACCCAGATCCGCAAAGCGGTGCAGTCAGGTAACAGCGAATTCCGCCAGCTCAAGCAGTCGCTAGAGGTGGGCGCCCAGTGTGGCAAATGCGTACGCATGACCATGGAGATCATCGCCGCCGAGCTCGACAAAATGGAGCAGGAGCAACCCGTGCTCTACTACGAGGTGGCCTGACCCGGCCCCACCCTCTTCTGATTTGACCCGCCAGCAGGGTCACCCTTCCTCTCGGGCGAGCTGACTCGCCAGACCTCTTGTTGTCACTTTTCTGGACTAAGCTCTAACGATCGAAGCCTCAGGCACGAACCAAGGAGCACTGTCGATGAAAGGAGATCCCAAGATCATTGTCCACCTCAACAAGGTGCTGGCCAATGAGCTGATTGCCATCAACCAATACTTCCTGCACGCCCGCATCTACGATGACTGGGGCCTCAAGGCGCTCGGGCACAAGGAGTATCACGAGTCTATAGATGAGATGAAACACGCCGACGAGCTGGTCAAGCGGGTGCTGTTTCTGGAAGGGCTGCCCAACCTGCAGGATCTCGGCAAGCTGCGCATCGGCGAGACCGTTGAAGAGATGCTGCGCTGCGACCTGTCGCTGGAGATGGATGCCATCCCCGACCTCAGGGTCGCCATCGCCTATGCCGAGTCGGTGCAGGACTACATCAGTCGCGACCTGTTCCAGGAGATCCTGGAAGACGAGGAGGAACATGTGGACTGGCTGGAGACCCAGCTCGACCTTATCGATCGCATCGGGCTGGAGAACTATCAACAGTCGCAACTGCACCACGGTTCATCCTGAATAGTTATGGCATGAAAAAACGGTTAAAAAACCCGCTCAGGCGGGTTTTTTAATGTCTGGCTGCATAGCTTTTCACACCACTTATCAGCATGAAAAATAAGCGTATTTTTGCTATTCAGGTCGCAAAAACAGACGCCGGGTAGTTGCACTATTGGGGCCCCTCACAGGGACACACAATAACAACATGTGAAAGGACTACATCATGCACTTCCTACCCAACAAGCTTGCGCTAGCCTGCGCCATTGCCCTGTCTCTTGCCGCCTGCAATGACAACAGCTCGAACGCACCTGCAGATCCCGTAGCCACCAAAGCATCCCTGATGCAGACCATGGATGAGGCCCTGCGCGAGAGCCAGACGCTCGACCCCTACGGTTTTGCCATCGATGCCGCCAGCATCGCCAAGCGCAAGGCACTCGACAGTTCACTGCTCCAACGACTGAATGCACTGGATCCCACGGTGTTAAGTGAGCGGGATCGGCTGTTCTACGACATGATCCGCTGGGACTTGCAGATTAATCTTGAAGGGTACGATTTACCCCAATCCCAGATCCCGATCCATCACTTCCGCAACCGCGTGGTGGATCTGGCAGATGACGTTGGCGCTGCCCCTGCCAGCGGCAAAGCAGCTCGCACCGTCAGCGGTGACTTCGACTATTTCGAACACAGCTCGGCCGACCGGGTGGAACCGGGTGATGGCGCATGGCGACGGGATCTCGACCGCACAGACACAGCTCCGGCACTTGCAATGGCAACCCGAGCAAAGACAACAATGACCCCGCTGGCCTGGTACCAGGAACACCTCACCTGGCTCAAGGCATATGATGCCTATCTGGCCGAGGTGAAACACCAGTTCGAGCAGGCCAGTGTTCAGGGCAATACCTTGCCTGATGAGCTGGTAGACCGGCTGCTGGCCCAGCTCAACAGCAAGCTGGATGGCGACATGCTCGCTGGCGCCTACCTCGGCTGGCAGCAGTTGCCGGGGGATGCCGATGCCACACTGCGAGCAGACTACAAAGCAGTGTTGGACAGCATCAACAGCCGTTATCTGGCGCTGCGCGACTATCTGGATTACCAGCATGGCGGCGCCTATGCAGTGCGCCTGGGTAGTGGCGAGTGTGATGACGGTTTCTGTGGCATGACCAACGGGCGCGACTGGTATCGCTGGCTGCTGAAGAAGCACACCACCACCAATATGACACCGGAGCAGGTACATGAGCTGGGATTGAGCGAGGTAGACCGGATCTTCGGTGCCATGGTCAAGGTGTGCCACACCGTTGGCAAGTGCGACAACGAAGACGTGGCCCAAAGCAAGCAGAGCGGCCAGATCTACGCCTTCTTCCGCTATCTGAACGAACCGGCCTTCTTCTATCAGAACCCGCTGGCACTCTGGTCGACCGGCCTCAACCCGGACAACGCGGCCGGTGCGACCCTGAGCGGGCCGCAGCAGCAGGCACTGGCCGAACACGAGCGGGCATTGCAGGAGTACAACGTCTTCAAGAGCAAGGCGGCGCTGGTGCTGCCGGACTTCTTCGATGCCGAGCGCACCATTCCCAAGCTCGATTACGAGGTGGTGCCCGTCTCCTATGAAGATGCGCCATACGGCGGGGTGGCCTGGTATCAGGATGGCAACCCGCAGACCGGCCGCAAGGGGCAGTTCTTCCTCAACACCTACTACCCCTATGGTCTGCAGAGCTGGAACATCAGCACCCTGCTGGCCCATGAGGCGGCGCCGGGCCACCACTTCCAGATCACCATCGCTCAGGAGCTGGCCGCCAAGGATCCCGACTTCCCGCAGTATGTGGCGAACGCCTCCTACACCGCCTATGCGGAGGGCTGGGCGCTCTACACCGAATACCTGGCGGATCACGACATGGGGCTCTATCAGGGACGGGGACTCTATGATCCGGCGGTGGGAGACGTGAAGGTCGAGGGCTCATCCGCCTTCAACAACCAGTTGCAATACTTTGGCCGTCTCAACGAGGAGATGCTCAGGGCGATGCGGCTGGTCGTGGATACCGGTATCCACTGGTATGGCTGGAGCCACGATCAGGCTGTCAACTACATGAAGGAGAACTCGGCGCTAGGTGCCGGGGACATCAGCTCCGAGGTGCCGCGCTACATGGCCTACACCGGTCAGGCGACCTCCTACAAGGCGGGCCAGCTGGCGCTGATCCGGATGCGGGAGTCGGCCGAGCAGGCACTGGGCGGAGGCTTTGACCTCAAGGCGTTCCACCACCATGTGCTGGAATACGGCATGTTGCCCATCTCGGTACTGGAGCAGAAGAACAAGCAGTGGATTGAACAGTCGAAGTGATCACAGTTACGGCGCCCGGCAAGGCAACGGGCGCCGCTTTCGATTAGGATACGGCTCTCTGCCAATAACAATGCTACGGACGATTTCCATGGAACAGATTGCACGCGAGATGGCGCCCCACAAACGGGTGGCACTGGTGGCTCACGACAACATGAAGACCCCTCTGCTGAACTGGGTGATGCGCCGCAAGGAGGAGCTCAAGCTCCACCATCTCTATGCCACCGGCACCACCGGCACCATGCTCGGCAAGAAGGCGCAGCTGCCTATCACCTGCCTCTTCTCCGGCCCCATGGGGGGCGACCAGCAGCTCGGCGCCCTGATCGCCGAAGGGAAGATCGACGTGCTGCTCTTCTTCTGGGATCCCCTCAATGCGGTACCGCACGATCCGGATGTGAAGGCGCTGCTGCGCCTCGCAGCGGTGTGGAACATCCCGGTCGCCACCAATGAAGCGACCGCCGACTTCATCATGGACAGCCCCCACATGCAGCAAGCATTCAGCGTGCAGATCCCGGATTACGTCGGTTATCTCAAGGCGCGCACAGAGTGATCGGCTAACCCGTCATGCAAGAGGGCCGCAATATGCGGCCCTCTTTATTGAGAAACAAACCGATGCCGGCTTATAGCGCCCGAGCGAGAATGCGTGCCACCCGATCCGGATCGATATCCTGATGTTCACCGAGCGCGGTGCGCCCCACCCGCTTGAGGTTGGAGCAAACCGCCGGAATGCAGCTTTCGCTGAGGCCATAGTCGGCCAGTCGGGTGCCCAATCCCATCTTCTGGAAGAATTGCTCGGTGCGGATGATCGCCTCCTCGATACGCAGGGCCTTGTCCTCGCGGGTCGAATGCCACACCCGCTCGGCAAACTGGGCCAGCTTGTCCTGCTTCTGACTCACCCGCTCACGGAGCAGTGAGGGGAGCACCACCGCCAGACTCTGGCCGTGATCCAGCCCGTAGAGCGCCGTCAGCTGATGGCCGATGGCGTGAGAGGCCCAATCCTGCGGCACCCCGCAACCGATAAGACCGTTGAGCGCCAGACTGGCGGCCCACATCAGATTGGCCCGCACCTGATAGTTGGTCGGCTCCGCCAGCGCTCTGGGGCCGTTCTCCACCAGCACCTGCAGCAAGCCTTCCGCCAGCCGATCCTGCACGTCGCCCCCGACCGGGAAGGTGAGGTACTGCTCGGTGATATGGATGAAGGCATCCACCACCCCGTTGCCGGTCTGGCGGGCAGGCAAGCTGTAGGTGGTCACCGGATCGAGCACCGCAAATTGCGGCTGCACCAGCGGGCTTCTAAATGAGATCTTCACATCCCCGCGGCTCACCACCGAGGTGGGATTGTTCTCGGATCCGGTGGCGGGCAGGGTCAGCACACAGCCCATCGGCAACGCCTGGTGCACACTCGCCTGTTTGCCGCAGATATCCCAGGGATCGCTCCCCTCATAACAGGCCGCCGCCGCGACAAACTTGGTGCCATCCACTACCGAGCCACCACCGACCGCCAGCAGGAAGTCGATGCGCTCGCGCTTCACCAGTGCCACCGCCTCCATCAACAGCTCGTATCTGGGGTTGGCGCCGATGCCGGAGAACTCCTGCCACGTCACCCCTTCCAGCGCCCGGGTCAGCTGCTCATAGACACCGTTCTGCTTGATGCTGCCGCCGCCATAGAGCACCAGCAGGCGACTGCCGGGCGGGATGAGCGTTGGCAGGCTGGCGATCTGGCCCTCACCAAAACAGATGCGGGTCGGATTGGCATATTGGAAGTTGTACACGGCGGGATCCTCGACTTGAACAGCACGGGGACATTGTGCGCCTGCCGCCCCATCAGGTCAAAAACGGGAGCTGGTTATCAGAATGGAGATTGCCGGTCGTTGCAGCGGCATTTTCAGGTATGGCTCTGCTATGGTCAGTCAGGAGGGCGGGTAGCACCCTGGAGATCAGGCTCCCCATCACTTTCCCATCCTGCTGCCCCCGTCAGTTTTCATCCAATCCCTCGTCATACAGGAAGGTCTGAAATATGAAACTGAAGCATGCATGGATTGCAGGTCTGTTTACCCTCTCGACTACTCTGGTACAAGCCGCCGAGGTCAACGCAGGAGTCGACGTCGCTCCCGGGCAAGCCAGTCTAGCGCAAGAACTCACGGCGAGTGCCACCGTGACCGCCATCGACCTGGAGACCCGCCAGGTCAGTCTGAAAAACGCAGAGGGTGAAACCTTCGATATCGTCGCTGGCGAGCAGGTTGCCAACCTGCCGAACGTCAAGGTCGGGGACAAGGTCACGCTCAAGTATCTGCAGATACTCGATGTAGAGCTGCTGAAGGGCACCGCTGGCATCAGAAAACGGATCGTGGAAGTGGATGGCGAACGGGCCGGGGCTGATGAGAAACCGGGTGGCGGTGTCGGCATGAAAGTGACCATCTATGCCGATGTCATCGGGCTGGACAAACAACAGCAGACCGTCACCGTCAGAGGGGTGGATGAGACCCTGACCATCAAGATCAACAACCCGGAGCAGTTTAACCTGATTGCAGAGGGCGACCAGCTCAAGGCGGTTCAGACCAAAGCCATCGGGATCGGCATCGTCGCTAGCGAATAGTCCCGACCGGGCTGCTCAGGCTGCCATGCCAGCGTAATGACGCCCGACTCGCGGCCATTTGCGCGGGCGCCATATCAAGCGGGAGGCAATCTTGCCTCCCGCCTTCCTTACCGAGACCGTTCACTCCCCGAGTATCCATTCAGGGCAAGATCTTGCCTCTTCGCCCCGGTTTACCGGCCAATCCGGCACATCGCCGCCCCTACTTCTGGCCGGTCAGGCGATCCATCGCCTCCTTGAGCATTGCCTCTCGCTGCTCGTTGAGCGGCTTGCTCTGCTCCGCCCGCTCTTCCGGCGTCAGCTTCTTGTTGTCGGCGATCGTCTTGAGCTTCTCCTCTATCTCGTTGAACTTCTTGCGATCGAAGCCGAGCGCCTTGTCCACCAGCTGCTGCACCACGCCCCCCTTGTCGGAGCTCATATCCAGCGCCGGCGGCAGCTTGTTGTTCTTGGCCAGATGTTCGTAGGTCAGCACCTGCTGGGCCTGACCGGTCATGCGCTGGGTGGAGAGGCTGACCATCTCCTCCCAGCCACCGCCCTGACCGCCACTGCCAGCACTGTTGAGGGTGGCGAGGGCACGGTTGTTGGATGCGCTCTGGGCAAGCTGCTGGCTGTAAGGTTTGATATCCATGGGGGCTCCAATTCAGTGCGCATCTGCGGCAATGGGCACAGGCTGATCCGGTCACATGGGGCGTCAGGCCCCACCATTATCAATTAAACCAGCAAGTTACAGGCCAACTTGTCAGATGGTGCGAGATCCCGCGCTATGACGGCGCTCACCACGCCCCCCCCACGCAAGCTGGCGTCAGAATCATGACTCATCTGCTGCCGATTCACACTGCTTTGGCACATTTCGCCGTCCGCGCGCCACGGCGCCAGAGAAAAGTCAGGAACAGCAGTTCGATCACAAAACAAACAACCACGCAGGAATACAATTTTGGCGCACATCACAACCAGCCAGCCGTGTCATGGATGATCTGTTCGTACAACCAATAACAGGCAGACCAATCTGCCGTGCTCGCTCCGCTGCCAGTTCGGAGTTGCAGCCTCCCCACACCTCATCCTCTCGTCTGACTCTCACTCACCGCAACCCTTCGGGTACACCTATGAAAAAACACACCTTGAGTCTGCTCTCCGCCACCCTGCTCACCCTGCTTGGCACCAGTGCCGATGCCTGTACCGGCCTTATCGTCGGCAAGGGAGCCAGTGCCGATGGCAGCGTGATGATCGCCAGAAACGAGGATTTTGGCGTCAACAACTGGAACAAATACCTCGCCTTCCATCCGGCACAACAGAACGAGGGCAAGAGCTGGAAACTGGGCAACGGGTTGGAAGTGCCGATGCCCAAGGCATTCTTCGCCTACTCCGCCATCCATGACTGGGATGCCACCACCAGCGACCCGGCAGGCAAATATTATGAGGAGCGCGGCATCAACGAGTTCAACGTCGCCATCTCGGCTACCACCAGTGCCGAGGTCAACGACAAGGCCCAGAAAGCGGATCCGCTGATCGAGAAGGGGGTCATCGAGGCCATCATCCCGACCCTGATCCTGCCGCAGGCCAAGACGGCCAAAGAGGGGGTCGCGCTGCTTGGCCGCTATGTGGAACAATATGGCGCCGGTGAGGGCAACAGCCTCTATCTGGCGGATGTAAACGAGGCCTGGCTGGTGGAGATTGGCTCCGGCCACCACTGGATCGCGGTGCGGGTGCCGGACGACAGCTACGCCATGGTGGCCAACGGCCTGCGCATCCACGGCGTAGCTCTCGACAGCGCCGATGTGCTGCACTCGCCCAAGCTGCTGGAGTTTGTACGCGAACACAAACTGCTGGATAACGCCGATCCGAAAGATTTCAACTTCGCCAAGGCGTTCGGGGTGATTGCCGACCCCTACAACGTGGATCGGGAGTGGCTCGGCCAGAAAATGCTGACCGCCAGCCACCAGCAATCAACCCGGCAGGCGCAATATCCGCTGTTTATGAAGCCGGATGCCCCCATCGCCGTGCCGGACGTGACCAGGGTGCTAAGCGCCACCTATGACGGCACGCCGCTGGCGGGCAAGGCAGAGCGGCCGATCCGCGTCGATCGCCAGCTCGAATCCCACGTCATCCAGCTGCGCAAGGAGATGCCCAAAGAGCTGCAGGGGCTGATCTGGCAGAGCTACGGCGTGCTGGCCGAATCGGTGATGGTGCCGCTCTACAACACCCTGGAAAACTATCCCCTGCCCTATCGCAGCGGCAGCGACAGCTACTCCGACGATTCCGCCTACTGGCAGTTCCGCAGCCTGACCGCACTGGCCAACACCAACCCGGACAAATACCTGCCGCTGCTGCGAAACGTCTGGAGCAAGGAGAGCACCAAGCTCTACAAGGAGGTCGCCGTCCTCGACAAGAGCCTCAAGCAGACCTACGCCAACGACAAGGGCACCGCCATCGGGCTGGCCGCCGACTACTCCTACGGCCAGCTGGAGCAGACCTATCAGATGGCCAAAGCGCTGCGCTACAAGCTGATGACGGATCTGACCAAGAGCAGCGAGAAGAAGTACTCGGAGGAGGAGTTCAAGAAAATCATGAGCCTCTAATCGGCTCGCCAACGCAAAGAGGCTCCCGAGGGAGCCTCTTTTGTTTCACCCCATGCAGCGATCAGCGGCGGCTGATATTGAGCGGGCCGAAGGTCTGGGCCACCGGCATTATCTCGATGCTGTTGATGTTGACGTGGGCGGGCTGCTGGCTGATCCAGAGCACGGTATTGGCGATGTCGTCCGGCTGGATCGCCTCCACCCCCTGATAGACGGTGGCCGCCTTGGCATCGTCACCGTGGAAGCGCACGTTGGAGAACTCGGTGCCACCGCACAGGCCCGGCTCCACGTTGGTGACGCGGATGGCTGTACCCGCCAGATCGGCGCGCAGATTGAGGCTGAACTGCTTCACAAACGCCTTGGTGGCGCCGTAGACGTTGCCACCCGGATAGGGGTAGGTGCCCGCGATGGAGCCGATATTGATGACGTGGCCGCGATTGCGCGCCACCATGCCCGGCAGCAGCAGGCGGGTGAGCAGGGTCAGGCCGCTGATGTTGGTGGCGATCATCTGCTCCCAATCTTCCAGATCCGCCTTGTGGGCAGGCTCCAGCCCCAGCGCCAGACCGGCGTTGTTGACCAGCAGATCCACTTCGCTCCAGGCGGCTGGCAAACCGGCGATCGCGGCGCGGGTGGCCGCCTTGTCCTGCACGTCAAACACCAGCGGCAGAAACTGCTCGCCCAGCTCGTCAGCCAGCGCGGCCAGCCGCTCGGCACGGCGACCGGTGCCGATCACCTTGTAGCCCGCCTGCACCAGCTGGCGGCTGATGGCTTCACCAAAACCGGACGAGGCGCCCGTTACCATTGCAATCATCTGAACCTCCATATCTACACCGATATTGTTATTTATCTGTCTGAATCTATTCAGATTCATTCATCGCTCAATTCACGTCCGGTCGCCTTGCGCCAGACAAATACCACCAGATGGAGCAGCAACAGGCCCGAGCCCCCCAGCGCAAACAGCAGGCCGGTGAGGGCGTTGACCGACGTATCGGCACCGCACCACCACCAGACCAGCCAGCCAATCAGGCCGATGACGAAGGTCTGGCCGGCGCAGACAGAGCAGCGCCCCAGCCTAGCCTTGATGGCGGTGGCAAGGCAGTTGTCGCAGCTCATCCTGCTCCTCGATGTTGCTCGTTCAACACTGTCAGTTGGCCTGCGCAGAGGGCTTGCGCGCCAGAGTGCGGGCCAGCCTGCGCCGCTCACGCTCCTCGTCGCTCACCAGCGGCAGCACCAGCCGGTGGGCGTGCTGGTCGCGGCCATAGTAGTCCGCCAGCCGCTGCTGGGGACGAAATCCCAACCCCTGATAGAGCGCCAACGCTTCTTCGTTGGCGTCCCCCACTTCGAGGCGAATCGCCCCCCAGCCAGCGGCTTTGCCCTCGCGGATCACCTGCTCCAGCAGACGGCGGGCCCAGCCCAGACGGCGCACCGTCCAGCGGATGGCGAGCGCCTGAATGACCAGCCGATCCCAGCCTCTGTGCTCCAGCAGGCAGAGATAGCCCATCAGCTGATGCTTCTCATCCAGCAGCAACAGGGTGCGCCCCTTGGCGTGGGCCAACAGATAGTGCCAGCGGCTGCGGCCAAAGGCGACTTCGGGGGGAAAACAGTAGCGTTCCAGATTAACGATGGCGCCCAGATCATCGGTTCGGGCCGCACGTACGGTCAACACGGGGAGTCCTTGTTCGGTTATTTATCTTCAGCACCAAAAATGCGACTTGTATCACAAGTTACCAAAGCGTCATATTAGGCACTGTAACCTCTTGTTTCCCCTCGCGCCATTGTCGTGCTTGTCGGTGCATCGAAGCCCACTGGGGATCCTGCCTTTTTTCAGGCAGTCTGATCTGTGGAGCCGAAAATATGAGTACCTATGTCATCGTCGAAGAGCTGGGCGACTGGCCTTGCCATGCCGATTATCTGCTGACCGCCCGCACCTATCTGCAACATGGCGTGCCGACCACCGGCGGCCGACCCCGCATCATCAACCTCTGCCGCAATCTGGAGCACCTGAGCGCAGGCTACTACTGCTCGCTGCTGGCCCAGGCCCGCGGCCACCACTGCCTGCCGGGTCTGCAGGCCATCAGCCGACTGCAACCCCAGCAGCCACCGGCCAAGCTGTGGCGCAAGGCACAAGGGTGGCTGGCCCAGCAGAGCGAGGACAGGATCCGGGTGCGCGCCATCTTCGGCCAGTGTGAACAGAGCGAGCTGGCGGGGCTGGCCCGCTACTACTACGGCCTGAGCCAGTTGCCGCTGCAGGAGCTGACCCTCAAGCGCGGCCGTCATGGCTGGTCGGTACGCCAGCAGCAGAGCCTGTCACCGCTGGAGCTGAGCCCAAGCGAAAAGGCACTGATGCTGCACCACGCTCAGGCGCTGGTGGGCACCGGTGACGAGGAGCAGGCAGCGCCGCTCTACCAGCTCGCCATTCTGGTGGATCCCGATGATGGCCGCGCCAGCAGTGATGGGCTGGCGCTGGAGCGCTTTATCCGGGCAGCGGCTGCCCAGGGGATCCGGGCCGAGATCCTGCCACCGTCGGCCATCGAGCGGCTGCCGGAGTTCGACACCCTCTGGCTGCGCGCCGAAACCGCGGTCGGCCACTACACCTTCGAATTTGCCCGCCGCGCCGAGCAGCTGAAAATGCCGGTGATCGACAGCTCTCGCGCCATCCTCGCCTGCAGCAACAAGCTCTATCTCTACGAGCTGATGGTACGCAGCGGCGTGCCCATGCCGCCCACCATGGTGGTGACCCGTCGCGGCCGCCACCACGTGGAGGAGCTGGTACAGCGGCTCGGCCTGCCGTTGATGGTGAAGGTGCCCGATGGCGCGCAGGGGCGCGACCTCGCCATGGCCAGCGATGAGCAACAGCTGGCCCGGCTGCTGGACGAGGGGCTGAGCCGCTCCGCCCTGCTGTTGGTGCAGAGCCGGATCCCCGCCGAGTTCGACTGGCGCATCGGCTTTCTCGATGGCTCGCCGCTGTTTGCCTGTCGCCGCTACCGACCCGAGCCCGGCAACCGCATTCGCCGCCGCAAGCACCCGCTCGACATGAGCCGCATCGAGGCGCTGCCACTCAATGAGGTGCCGGAGCGGGTGCTGCAGACCGCCCGCCGCGCCGTCCATCAGCTCGGCAATGGCCTCTACGGGCTCGACTTGCGCCAGCAGGGGCGCGACTGTGTGCTGCTGGAGATCGTCGACAACCCCTGGATCCGCGGCGATATCGAAGACAAGGAGGCGCAGGATCTCTACGAGCGACTGGCCCGCGCCTTCCGCCAGCGGCTGGAAAACCGGGGCCAGACCACCACATAACCCGCCCTAACCTTATCACCCACTAAATGACAGAGAGGGCCCCGCGATGGGGCCCTCTCTCATATCACAGCGGACTGCCGCTGACTTATTGCAGGCGGAGGAAACGCCCGCTCAAAGGGGGAAGCGCCACCGTCACACTGTCACTACCCAGGGCCAGACTCTCGCCACTTTGCAGATCCACCAGCGCACTGCCGCTGCGCAGCTTGTTGGTCGGCAGGTTGTAGCTGAGCGCCGAGGTAGAGAGGTTGAGCAGATAGACGACTTGCTCGCTCGCCGTCTGCTTGATGTCGCCATAGAGGCTGCCGTCGGCCACCAGCTTGACTCGCTCCCCCTGATAGAGGGCGGGATGAGCGGCGCGCATCGCCAGCAGCTGGGCGAGCCACCCTTTCAGTTCGGCCTGCTCGCTGTCCGGCACAAAGCCGGTGACACCGGGCACCTTGCCGTCGCTGCGGGCCACATGGTCATCGCACAAACCCTGCGCCGCACAATCACCGCTCACCTGCTTGGCAAAGCCCGGCACCTCGTCGCCAAACTCCTCGCCGTAATAGAAGGTGATGGGGCCGGAGCGGGCCGCCATAAAGCTGAATGCTGCCTTGTGGCGCTGCCAGTACTCGGCCGGATTGAAGTTGCCGCGCTCCAGCAGATCGCCGAAACGCACCAGATCGTGGTTACCCAGCATCAGGTTCGGCATGGCATGGCCGGGGTAGTTCTCCACCTTGTTCCAGCTGGCATCGAGCACACTGGCGCCCTGGCCGCCCTTGCCGGACTCCTCCACCGCCAGCGCCTGCACGATGCCGTAGCGCAACGGGAAGTCGAACGCCGAGGCGAGCGCCGGATTGTCGCTGCTGCCGTAAGCCTCGGCACGGATCTCGTCGGCACTCTTCCACACCTCGCCCACCATGTAGCCGAGGGTGCCCCACTGCTGACCGGCGGCCTTGCGTGTCGCGCTGGCCTGCTCCACTTCGCTGCGAATGGCACGCCACTCATTCAGATTGAGCTGATAAGCCTGATCGAGGCGCCAGCCGTCGATGCCGTACTGCTCGACCCAGTAACGGGCCACCTCCTTGAAGTAGGCGAGGCTCTCCGGCTTGCTGTAATCCACCAGCTGACCAGGATAACCGGCACCACCGCCGGTGAGAGCGGGCAGACGCCCCTCTGGCGATGGCTTGCTCACCCCTACCTTGTTGACGTGGCCAAACACCCCGTCGAGGAATACATAGAGACCGCGCTGGTGCGCCGCATCCACCAGCTGTTTGAGCTTGGCGTTGCTGCCAAAGTTGGGATCCACGGTGAAAAAGTCGCAGGCGAAGTAGCCGGTGGCATCGAGCTTGTTGTCGCCGCCTTGCCCTGCGCAGGAGTCGAATACCGGAGTGAGCCAGATGGCGTTGACGTTGAGACTCTTGATGTGATCGAGGCTGTCGATGATCCCCTGCAGATCGCCGTTGTGCTGGGAGGGGCCATAACCGACGCCGTAGTTGGCACTGCCGTCACCATCGGCAAACGACTCCACCATCACCTGATAGATGCGCAGGTTACAGGCAGGTTGATCATCGCCATAACAGGCGCGGTTGTTGACCAGATCGGTACGGTTGGGTACCGGTGGGATGATCTCGCCACCGGAAGAGCTGCTGCTACCGCTACCACCACAGGCCGCCAGTAACAGAGCGGCCCCGAGCAGGCCGCCATAGCGCAACGTTCCTTGTTTCATTGTTATGTTCCCGCTGTGAGAACAGGCGTCTGATACGCCTGTTTTTCACCATGATAGCGATGCTCACACAACGCTGTCTGTGACTGAAAACGTTATCTGACTCAACTGGTTAGAGCACGCCTGCCGAGGCAAAACGGTAGTTGAGCGAGAGCCAGTACGAGCGACCCGGCTCGGGGATACGGCCGCTCTGCTCGTAGCCAAGCCCCGCCTGACTGGCGTGCACCGACTTGGAGAGGTGCTCGTAATAGAAGGTGTCGAACAGGTTGTCTACCCCGGCCGAGAGCTGCCACCCCTTGGCAAACTGCCAGGCGCCGCTCAGGTTCAGGGTGAAGAAGCCCGGGGTCTCCCCCTGATCCTGACCGGCGACCGTGCCGGACCAGAGATCCACCCGATCCTGCGCCGCCACCGCACGCCCCAGCAGGGTGAAGTTCAGAGTTTCATCCGGCTGCCAGCCTAGGGCCAGCTTGCCATCGAGCGGCGGCATCTGGGCCAGTGGCTTGTTGTCGCTGCGGTTTTCGCCGTAGACCACAGCCAGACCACCATCGAGACGCCACTGCTCGGCAAACTGCCAGCGCCCCTCCAGCTCACCGCCACGGGTCTGGGCGTCGATATTGCGCACCTTGTTCGACTTGCTGTTGTAGAGCAGGTAGTCCTTGATATCGGCACTAAAGAGGGAGAGGGTCAGATCCAGCTCGCGGCTGCGCAAAGCCAGCCCCGCATCCCACTGGCGGCTGCGCTCCGGGTTGAGGGTAAACGGGGTGCTGTCCTTGCTGCGCTCCCAGTAGTCCGGCGCCCGCTCTGCCTGCCCCCAGGCCAGATAGCTGGACCAGCGGGGCGACCACTGGTACTCGTAGCGGCCAAACCCGCTGTTCAGACTCAGAGTATCGCTGTAGAGGGTCTGTTCACCGGCGCCATAGCGGGTCGTCTCTACCCGATCCTGCCGGTAACCGCCCTTGTAGCTGTGCGCTCCCTGCTGACGGCCCAGCTCGGCAAAACCGCCCTGCTGCTCGAAACGCAGTGTACGCTGGCGATCTTGCGTCGCATAATCGACGCCACCCCGGCTGCGGTGCTGATCCCGGTTGCTGTCGAACCCGGCGGTCAGCAACCAGTCGGCAGGCAGGGCGATGTCGTTGGCCCAGCGACCGCCGCTGTTGCGGCGATCCGGGTTGGAGAGCATCTTCATGCCGCTGTTTTGCCGCAGGCTGAAGTTGTCCATGATGTGGTCGATGTAGTTGTCCCACAGAGTCAACTCGCTGCGCTGCCAGTAAGTGGTGATCTGCTCCTGCTTGAGCTTCAGTCCGAAGGATTCGCGGTCAAACATGGGGCCATCCATGGTGCGGTCCGCATAAGCGGCGCGGGCATTGCTACGCTCGGCGGTGAGTTCCAGCCAGGTGTGCTCCCCCGGTGTCCAGCCCAACTGGGCGGTGCCGTTCTCGCGGCGATAGAAAGATCGCACCTTGTTACCGTGACCATCGCGGTAATCGTCGCTATCGGAGTGGGTGAACTGACCGCGCAGATAGCCATCGGTCGACCCCGCCGTCATATCCACCATCTGGTCATCGCGGCCGAAGCTGCCAAAGAGGGCCGAGGCATCGGCCTTGAGACCCGGCGCGGTGAACTCGGGCCTGTCCCGCTCGAACAGCACAGTTCCCGCCAGGGTGGCCCCCTGCTCGAGGGATTGCGGCCCCTTCAGCACCCGGATCCGGTCAAAGGATTGGGGGAACACATAGGCCGTGGGCGGGTCCATCCGGCCGCCACAGCCACCGGCCAGCATGCCGCCATCCATCTGCACGTTGAGGCGGGACATCCCCATTCCCCGTAGCACGGGATCGCCGCCCAGCCCCCCTTTGCGCACCATGCTCATGCCGGTGACATTCTTCAGATAACCGGCGCCGTCGGCTGCGGGCATGGGGGAACCGGGCTTCTTGGGATCCAGCGTCACTTCAAGTGTGCTGGCCGGGCGGGTTGCCACCACCACCATGGGATCCAGCTGTTGAACCGGTTCCTGACCGGCGGCGCCGTGGCAGGCGAGCCCACCCACCAGCAGGGCAAGAGGAGTGCGCATATGACAAGCCATACATTTTCCTTATGTATTTGTTTATTTTGTTTTTTTCATTAAACCTACCAAACCTTTCACTAAGGGAAAGGTTTGCCATCAGGCTGCAAAAAAGGCCTGCGGCGTGAAAGCGGCAAGCCTCTGTCGTGGAAAGCGAAGGCAGGTTGGCAAAATGTTGCGCAGGTTTTACCCAAGTTCATTCATAAAGGCAAACGGACAAACATTCCAGTAACAGGAATCTGGCGGTGGCTCACAAAAAGCGTGGATTAGCTGAAGGCTTCCCGTTCATCGATGGGGGAGATCAGGTGATAAACCTCGTGGGCAGACAAGGTGCATCCGACAGGCCACTCCAGCTGGTGGTGGCGATTGATAAAGACCCGAGCGCAGTGGCGTTCGCTCTCCAGCTTTGCAAACAGCGGCTGACCTCGCCAAGGGGTCAGATCCAGCACGCCCGTGGTGCCATCCGATAACACCACAAACAGGCGCCATTCCTGCACATACTCGACATCGATAAAGACCGGCATCCCTTCGGCTCCGATTGAGATAATTCGCGGCAATTATAAATGGAGTCCCCCCTTCCATTCGCGCTGCGGCTCACATTTTACCCAGCAGCTTATTCTGCACTCAGTAACCGGTCGAGTTCACACTTTTAGATAAGCGATATGTTAATTGCCTCTTTTGGCAAGAGAGAGTGCAACCTTATCCGCATCTGCCTGTCATAAAAGCACAACAAATAAAAAAGCGTCTGTGGACAGACGTTTACAGGCTCAATCAGGAACAAACATGACAACTCTCAAACAGCGACTCGGCCCGTTTTGGCCCTTCGCCATCTTCTGCGCGCTCGCGCTCTTCTCTCTCTCTTTCAGTCGAATTGCCCTCGGTTTCTGGCAACTGGAACGGGTGGATGCCGTGGCCGGTTGGCAGGAGATGCTGCTGCAAGGGATCCGGGTCGATTTTGCCACCCTCTGCTGGGTCTGGGGCGTCCCCGCCATGCTCACCCTGCTGCTGGCAGGCCCCCACGCCATCGGCCGGGGCTGGCTGCAACTGATGCGCGTGTGGCTGACCGTCGGACTCTGGCTGATGCTGTTCCTCGAGATCTCTACCCCCTCTTTCGTCACAGAATATGGCGTGCGCCCCAACCGCCTCTATGTGGAGTACCTCATCTATCCGAAAGAGGTGCTCTCCATGTTGTGGGCGGGCCGCAAAGCCGAGCTGCTGCTGGCGGTGCTCTTCAGTGGCGCCGTGCTGGCCGGTGGCTGGTGGCTGAGCGGCCGTCTGGTGCGTGGCCTCAGCTTCCCGCGCTGGTATCTGCGTCCGGCCTTCGCCCTGCTGATCCTGGCCATCGGTTTTCTCGGTGCCCGCTCCAGTCTCGGCCACCGCGCCCTGAACCCGGCCATGGTCGCCTTTGCCGAGGACCCGTTGGTCAACTCGCTCACCGTCAACTCCGCCTACTCCCTCTTCTTTGCCATCAAGCAGATGGGCGCCGAGGAGGATGCAGGCCAGTTTTACGGCGAGATGTCCGAGCAGAAGGTGCTCGACATCATGCGCAAGGAGAGTGGCCGTCCGGCCAGTGATTTCAACTCCGATCTGCTGCCCAGCCAGACCTTCAACGAGGCGAGCGTCCAGGGCAAACCGAAGAATCTGGTGATCCTGCTGCAGGAGAGCCTGGGCGCCCAGTTTGTCGGCTCCCTCGGTGGCCTGCCGCTCACCCCCAACATTGATGCGCTGTCGCAGCAGGGCTGGGCGTTCGAGCAGCTCTACGCCACCGGCACCCGCTCGGTACGCGGTATCGAGGCGGTACTGACCGGCTTCACGCCGACCCCGGCACAGGCGGTGGTCAAACTCGGCAAGAGCCAGACCAACTTCTTCACCATCGCGGATCTGCTCAAACAGCGGGGTTACGACACCAGCTTTATTTATGGCGGCGAGAGCCACTTCGACAACATGCGCAGCTTCTTCCTCGGCAACGGCTTCACCACCATCGTCGAGCAGAAGGATTTCGACAATCCGGTGTTCAAGGGCTCCTGGGGCGCCTCAGATGAGGATCTGATGGCCAAGGCCGACGAGACCTTCAAGGCGCTGCACAAGGAGGGCAAACCCTTCTTCAGTCTGGTATTCAGCTCCAGCAACCACGATCCATTCGAATTCCCGGACAACCGCATCGAACTGTTCGAGCAGCCCAAGCAGACCCGCAACAACGCGGCCAAGTATGCGGATTACGCCATCGGTGAGTTCTTCAAGAAGGCGAAACAGTCCGAATACTGGAAGGACACCCTGTTCCTGGTCATCGCCGACCACGACAGCCGGGTCGGTGGCGCCAGTCTGGTGCCCATCCCCCGCTTCCATATTCCCGGCGTCATTGTGGGTGACGGCATTGCACCGAAGAAGGATCCCCGCATCGTCAGCCAGATCGACATGGCGCCGACCCTGCTCTCCCTGATGGGGATCAGTGCCGACTACCCCATGCTGGGCAAGGATCTGACCCGCATGCCTGCCGACTGGCCGGGGCGCGCCATAATGCAATACGACAAGAACTTCGCCCTGATGCGCGGCAAGGATGTAGTGATCCTGCAACCGGAACGCGCGGCGGAAGGCTATGTCTACGATGATGCCAGCGAGAAGCTGACCCCGGCAGCGCAACCGGACGCCTTGAAGGAGGATGCACTGGGTCTTGCCCTGTGGGGCAGCATGGCTTATCAAAAGAGTCTCTATCAGACGGCCAAGGATGAACGCACCGCCGCCAATTAAGCCACTCTTGCTGATTCAACCAATAGCAAAATATAAAAAACCGCCAGCTGGCGGTTTTTTCCATCTAACCATACTGTCGGCCCACTGGCCATTATGGCTGGGGAAAGCAGGGCAGGGAGCGGCTGAACTTGTGCTCGAACACCAGCGAAGTTTCGAGGTGCACCACCTCTTCGCGGGAGGTGAAGTGGTCAAAGACGAAGTTGCGCAGGTGCTCGGTGTCGGAGACACACAGGTGCACCAGAAAATCATCCTTGCCGCCCATGTGGAACAGACTGATCACTTCGGGCAGCGCCAGAATGGCATCGCGGAAGGCATCGATGATCTGACGGCTGTGACGGGCCAGCTGCAGGGAGACCATGGCCTGAATGTGACCACCCAGGGCCTGATAATCCACTTCGCAGTGTGCGCCCTTGAGCACGCCATCCTGCTGCAACTTGCGCACCCGCTCCAGACAGGTGGAGGGGGCAACGCCCACCAGCGCGGCCAGATCCTTGTTGGTCATGCCCGCATCCCGAAACAGATGGGCCAGGATATCCAAATCCAGTTGATCCAGGTTTCTCATCTTAACTCCTTGAACCGCTCAATTTTTTAGACTCTGCCCGTAAACCGGGGCAAACACAACGGCCATTGACATCCCCCCTGCCCCGCCTATCCTTGGCGCCATTCACCGGCCGCGGCCCTGCGGCCACTACGCGAGGATCCGCCATGCACCCGTTTCACCCCTTCTGGAGCCTTGAGGTTCCCCGTGTCGACGGCCAGCTGCTGCTGACTCCCTGCCCCGGCACCCAGCAGGTGCCATTGACCCTGGCGCTCGATCAACTGCGGTTGGCCGGTGCCTACGGGGTGGTGACCCTGATGACGAGCGCCGAGTTGATCCGACTCGAACTGGCGCAGCTCGGCCAGCAGGTCGAGCACGAAGGGATGCGCTGGTTCCATCTGCCCATCGAGGATGATCTGGCCCCCGACGCCGCCTTCGAGGCCGCCTGGCAACAGGCACTGCCGCAGCTGCGCGAGCTGCTGGGGGATGGCAAGCATCTGGTCATCCACTGCAAAGGGGGCAGCGGTCGTACCGGTCTGGTTGCCGCCGCGCTGCTGATGACCCTCGGCCAGCCGCAGCAAGAGGCGATGGCCGCCATCAAGGCCCACAGACCCAAGGCATTCGCGTTAGCCTGCCACCGCCAATGGCTCGACCGGCTGACCGAGCGGTTGGAGCAGGGCGACTGACTACTTGCCACCCTGGTCGTAGGTGAAGACCTTGCCGATATCCTCCACCCGATAGCTGGTGAGCTGATAGACGTAGTAGTTGAGCCAGTTGGCAAACAGCAGATGACCATGGCTGCGCCAGCTGGCGCGCGGGGTCTGGCCCGGATCGTTATTCGGGTAGTAGTTGACCGGAATGGCCGGGTCGAGCCCCGCCGCCAGATCCCGCTGATACTCCCCGTCCAACGTCAGTGCATCGTACTCCGGGTGCCCGGTGACAAACACCTGACGACAATCCTTGGTCGCCGCCAGATAGACCCCCGCCTCTTGGGATTCGGCAAAAATCTGCAAGTCGGTATGAGCGCGTATCAAATCGCCATCGAACGCCGCGTAGCGGGAGTGCGGGGCGACAAACTCGTCATCGAAACCGCGCAGCAGTGGCTCATGCTCATCGAGGCGATGGTGACGGTAAACCCCGGAGAGCTTCTCGCCGTGGGTCTGTTTCTCCATACCATACAAGGCTTTCAGCGCCGCCTGTACCGCCCAGCAGAGGAACAGGGTGGAGGTGACATGCTGATGGGACCACTCGATGATCTCGACGATGCGCGGCCAGTAGACCACCTCCTCGAACTCCACCAGACCGAGCGGCGCCCCGGTGATGATCATGCCGTCGTAGTTGTTGCCACGCACCTGCTCGAAGTCGTGATAGAAGTTCTCGAGGTGGGCCTGCGGCGTGTTCTTCGACTCCCTGTCATCGATGCGCAGCAGATCCACATCCACCTGCAGCGGCGAGTTGGAGAGCATCCGCATCAGCTGGATCTCGGTCTCAATCTTCTTGGGCATCAGGTTGAGGATCAACACCCGCAGCGGGCGGATGTTCTGGGTGACGGCCCGGGATTCCGTCATCACGAAGATGTTCTCCTGCCCCAGCACTTCGGCGGCGGGTAACTGATCCGGGATCTTGATCGGCATGCTTACTCCCTGTACTGCATCGGTAAATATGTCTGGACATCCAGAAGCCTATAATAAAGCTCCCGCCCTGTCATCAGATACCTTTTGTATTCACCCCCGCCTTTGACTAGCATACGGCTCAGTGTCTCTCCTGCTTCCAAGATAATGACCGGTATCAAGATTTCCGTAGATCGACTGCAAGTCGGCAACTATGTCTCCCTGCCACTGGGGTGGCGCGAACACCCGTTCCTCTTTTCCAGCTTCAAGATCAAAAGTGAAGAGGAGATCGAGCTGATCCGCCGACTCGGCCTGAAACTGGTCACCATCATTCCCGACAAGAGCGACGTCCCGCCCAAACCCCTCAGTCAGGTACAGCCTCAACCACAAGAAAGCTCAGACGCCGCCCAGCGCCAGGCCCAGATGCAGCAGGAGAAGGATCGCCGCATCGAGCAGTTGCAACAGTACCGCCGCGATCTGCAGCAGTGCGAGAAGCAGTTCCAGCAGTCGCTGGCGCAGGTGCGCAGCGTGATGAGCAAGATCCAGTCCCGCCCCCTCAATGCCATCGGCGAGGCGCAGGAGCTGGTCAACGCCATGACCGAGCAGCTGCTCTCGGTGGACGAGATGGTGCTCCATCTGGTCTCCGACGGCGAGGATGGCAACAACCTCTACTTCCACTCCCTCAACGTCAGCGTGCTCAGCATGCTGCTGGCCAAGGAGTGCTGCATGTCAGCCGACCAGATCCGTCAGGTCGGCATGGGGGCGCTGTTCCACGATATCGGCAAACTGAAGATCCCGAGCCAGATCCTGCGCAAGACCGAGCCGCTGACCAAGCCGGAGCAGAACCTGATGGCCCAGCACCCGCGCTACGGGCTGGATCTGCTCAATCTGGCCAAGGATTTCCCGGCCGAAGCGAAGGGGATCGTGCTCCATCACCACGAATATCTCGATGGCAGCGGGCCGGAAGGGCTCAAGGGTGGCCAGCTCGATCCGCTGACCCAGATGGTGTCGCTGATCAACGAGTACGATAACCTCTGCCACATGCAGGCCAAGGTGCCCTACTCGGCCCTGAGCGGCCTCTACAAGCAGCGCAAGGCACAGTTCAATCCGGAGTACCTCAGCATGCTGATCCGGTTGATGGGGATCTACCCCCCCGGCAGCGTGGTGCAACTTTCCAACGGTCAGGTGGGACTGGTGATGTCGGTCAACGCCTCGCGTCTGCTCTACCCCTCGGTGCTGGTCTATGATCCGCGCATTCCCCGTCAGGAAGCCGCTATCATCGACCTGCAGCAGGCCGAACTGTCAATCGCCAAGGTGATCCACCCCAAACGGCTGCCGCCCGCCGTGTTCGAGTATCTCAATCCGCGCACCCGGATCAGCTACTACTTCGAACACAACAAAGCCTGATTGCCCTGGCCCCAGGCCAACCGTTGTCACCCGTTTAACCCAAGGAGCCCGCCATGCGTATCGAGATCATCAGTACCGGAGACGAGATAGTGACGGGTCTGGTGGTGGATACCAACGCAGCCTGGCTCAGCGCCCTGCTGCTGGAACAGGGGTGGCAGGTGCGCCGTCGCCTGACGGTGGGGGATAACCTCGCCGACCTGAAAACGGTGCTGCAAGAGAGTGCCAACCGTGCCGAGGTGGTGCTGGTGTGCGGCGGGCTCGGGCCCACTGCCGACGACCTGACCGCTCAGGCCGCCGCCGAGGCCTTCGACCAGCCGCTCACCCTCTTCCCCGACTGGCTCGCCACCATCGAAGCGCGCTACGCCAGCCGTGGCCGCCCCATGGCACAAAGCAATGCCAAACAGGCTTGGTTGCCGCAGGGGTGCGAGATCCTCGACAACCCGGTCGGCACCGCCTGCGGCTTTGTGGTGCGAAGTGGCCAGAGCCAGCTCTTCTTCACCCCGGGCGTGCCGTTCGAGTTCAAGCAGATGGTGCGCGAGCAGATTCTGCCGCGCCTCAAACAGCTGGCTGGGGCCCAAACCGATACCGAGCTGCGCCGCTTCTATACCTTCGGTGTCTCGGAATCGGCCCTCAGCGATATGCTGGATGCCGCCCCCTGGCCCACCGGCATCGAGCTGGGTTATCGCTCCTCCATGCCCCTTATCGAGCTGAAGCTGATCGGCCACGGCGCCAGCGCCGCTGACATGGAGAGCGCCGAGAGCAGACTGCTGAACAGGATTCGCCCCTGGCTGGTTGGCAGCGGAGATACGGAACCGGCGCAGCAGATCCTCGCGCTGCTGCAAGGTCGGCCACTGACGCTGCTGGAGGGAGAGAGTGGCGGCGCACTACTGACGCTTTGTCACGGCCATCACCGGCTGGACGCCCTCTTCAGCACGCAACTGGCCGACGATCTGGCCCGGCTGCCGACTGCCGATACGGGCCTGCAACTGACCATAGGGCGAGAGGGGGCAGAGGGTGTGCCACTGCTGCTCTGCGCCGATGGCCAGCAAATTGGCCAGACGCTCAAGGTCAGCCACCCCGACCCGGAGAGCCGCCGCAAGATCCTCGCCTTCGCCGCGCTCGACATGCTGCGCCGCCATCTGTTGGGTGAGCCGGTGCTCGGCGATTACCTCACCCTGGCCAGAACGGCGCAGCGCAGCTGATAGCCTACCCCCGCCAGCGCTCCCTATGTCGCTAGCAGGGATCACCTGCCGCGATCCGGCGAGCCACCCTGCGCCATTGCCGAACAGCGCCCGAATTTATCCGGCCATCATCACCGATTTGATCTCAATCCATTGACCATTCAGAAGAAATATCTGAATACTGCCCGCTCTCTCGGTCGGTGATTCGCTTTCTTTGGCATTGAGAGATTTAATGACAGTAGAGGGGTAAACCGAGGGCCCCTCTCCCCACCTGGCAAGGAGATATGGTGTTAAGTAAAGAGTGGCTGCTGCTATCAAACGACATGGAACTGGTCTGCCTGCGGATTGCCGCCGGTCTCACCAAACCGGTCACGGAACAGGATGTGCAAGCTCTGCTGCTCGCTTCCAACTGTCGCCGCTATCAGCCGCTGAATGAGGGGATCAAACAGGCCATCAGCCTGCTCAATACCCTGCTCACCAACCCTGCCGCCCCCGTGCCCGCCAGCCCGATCCCTGTAGGTAAACGTCAGGATGCCCGACTCGCCGTGATGATAGAGAAGGATCGCATGAGTGCAATCGCCCAGATCACCGCCGACTGGGGGGGCAAGTATGTGACTCTGGAACAGCTGCAAGAGGCGATCGCCCTCAGCGAGATCAAACAGGGGGTCAGCGAGCAGCTACTCACCGCTGCCACCCAATCGGCCAAGGAGGCAGCCCCCGGTACTCTGCTCAAGCTGGTCATTGCCCGTGGCCAGCCTGCCGTCAATGGTCAAGACACCCGCTACGAGCGGCTGGTGGAGACCCCGGCCGAGCGGATCCTCAAACCGCAGGAGCTGGATCATGGCAAGGTCGACCTGCGGGATCTCGGCTCCCTTGTCACCGTCAAGGCCGGCGCCCCGCTGATGCGCCGTCATCCGGCCACCGTCGGGGTGCCCGGCTTTACCGTGACCGGTCAGGATCTGCCCGCCAAAGATGGCAAGGACAGCCCGATGAGCGCAGGCGAAGGCACTTATATCTCTCCCGACGATCCCGACCTGCTGATCGCCAGTCGCGCGGGACTGCCCTGTCAGGAGAAGGCGGGCATGAAGGTGGACGAGGTACTCAGCGTCAAGCAGGTGGATGCCCGTCACGGTCACATTGCGTTTGAAGGGGGATTAATCGTCAGCGGTGACGTCAACCCCGGCATGAAAGTGCGGGTCAGCGGCGATATCGTCATCGGCGGCTTTATCGAAGGGGGCCTGATCGAGGCTGGTGGCAGCATCACGGTACGCCACGGCATCATTGGCCGCCGCAACGAACAGGGGGAGTACCTCTGCCAGCTCAATGCCCAGGGGGAGATCCACGCCAGCTACGCCCAGTATGCCCAACTGGAAGCGGGGGGCGATATCCAGATCCAGAGCCAACTCAGCCACTGCTACAGCCGCAGCGGACAAGATATCAAGGTGGGCGATAGCAACATGCGCAAAGGCAATCTGCTGGGGGGTACCTGCATTGCCAATCGCCTGATCATGGCGCCGAGTCTGGGTGCCGAGGCCGCCAACCATACCCGGCTGCAGATCCTCGGCGGCTACTTCACCCACAAGGAGCAGGAGCACCAGCTCAAGTTGCGCCAGCTGGAGTGTCAGGCCCAGCTCGACAAGATCAAAGCGCTGGTGATGAAACTGCTGCAACTGCCCGGCGACAAGCGCAATCCGGAAACCCTGCGCAAAATCAAACCGATCCGGGATCACCATCTTGCCGAGCTGACCCTGATCCACGAGCAGCTCACAGCAAATTCTGAAGAGCTGCAAAACTTGATGGCACAAATGGAGGTTATTGCCACCCAACACCTCTTCTCCGGTATCGAGGTCGAGATGGCCAGCTTCAAGCGCAGGGTCACCATCACCCGGGGACCCACTCGCCTAGCCATCCACGACGAAGCACTGGAGATGACCCCGTACGAGGGGCACAGCTAAAGCAAGACCAGTCCGTCGCCCGTGATCCCGCCGCCGATTTTCGCTACACTCGCCACTTCCTTGGCCCCACCGGGCGGGCCACCCAGACTCAGGTAGTGAGAGATGTACAAGCTGATCGCATTGGATATGGATGGCACCCTGCTCAACCCGCAGGGCCAGATTACTCCCCGCACCCACGCCGCCATCAGCGCCGCGCGCGCCAAAGGGGTTACCGTGGTGCTGGCCTCCGGCCGCCCGCTGGAAGGGATGAGCCGCTATCTGGCCGAGCTCGGCCTCACCACCGAAGATGATTACGTCATCTGCTACAACGGCGCCCTGGTGCAACAGGTGGCCGATCAGCGCATCATCCGCAGCCAGCTGCTGACCGGCAGTGACGCCAGCGCCGTCGCCAGACTGGCTGACGAGCTGGAGGTGAACGTTCACGGTTTCTCGGTCACCAAAGGCCTCATCAGTCCCCGTGTCAGCACCTACACCGAGCACGAATCCCGCCTGATCGGCATGCCGATCAATCTGATCGACTTCGCTACCCTGCCTGCCGATGAGCAGATCATGAAGGTGATGATGATCGACGAGCCGCCCCAGCTCTCCCGCGCCATCGAGCAGCTGCCGGCGGAGCTCTATGAGCGCTATACCGTGGTACAGAGTGCTCCCTTCTTTCTCGAGTTCATGCACAAGCACAGCAACAAGGGAACCGGCGTTGCCGCGCTGGCCGAGCACCTTGGCCTGACCGCCGGGCAGGTGATCTGCGTCGGAGATGCCGGCAACGACCACCACATGATCGAGTACGCAGGCCTTGGGGTTGCGATGGGCAATGCCACCGACGAGATCAAAGCTCTCGCCCAGCACACCACAGCACGCAACGATGAAGATGGCGTGGCCCGGGTGATCGAGCAGTTCGTGCTGAACGTCTGATCGCTTGGGCGCCGCTGCTGCGCCCGCTGAGGAAAAGAAAACGGGGAGGCTGTCAGCCTCCCCGTTTTTTATCTGGTTAGTTATCGATGTGATTAGCTGCAATCAACCCGTATCACTGGTTCGCCAAGCACTGGGTATGGGATCCCGGCTGCAGATAAGGTATCAGCAGCGGAGCCATCCCCTTGAGCACCTGCACCGGCAGCGCCGAGGTGAAGCGGAACTTGTCGGACTGGCTGCCCGGCACATAGGCGGTCAGGGTACCGAAGTGATCCTCACCCAGATAGAAGACGAAGGTCGCGGTACGGTTGCGCGCCAGCGAGCTGGTCACGTTGCCATAACGGCCCACGGTCTCAATCCGGTTATCCCCGGTCCCGGTCTTGCCACCCATTTGCAGCACAGTGCCATCAGGCAGGGTAAATGCCCCGGCGATACGTCTTGCCGTCCCCCCTTCCACCACCTTGGAGAGCGCATTACGCAGGGCGGTCGCGACCTCAACAGGCAGAACCCTGGTGCCTTCGGCATGGGTCGGTTCGAACTCGGTCTCGAAGGGCGTCCCCTTGGCGAACGAGAGGTGCTCGATACGCAGGGTCGGCGAACGGACTCCGCCATTCTGGATAATCCCCATCAGCTCGGCCAGCGCAGCCGGGCGATCGCCTGAGCTGCCCAGAGCCGTCGCCAGCGAGGGCACCAGATGGTCGAACGGATAACCGAGCTTGGCCCAGCGCTGATGGATATCGAGGAATGCCTCAACCTCCAGCATGGTGCGGATCCGGCTGTCGCGGGCGCTGCGATGACGGGTCTTGAACAGCCAGCTGTAGACCTCCTGCCGCTCGTCACGGCTGGCCGCCACCGCATCGGCAAAGGTCGCCTTGTCAAACTCCTTGAGATAGGCCAACAGCCACAGCTCCAAGGGGTGCACCCGGGCGATATAGCCCTGATCCGGCAGTGAATACTTGCCTGGGCCATAGCTGACATAGAGCTGATTGATCCGCTTCGCGCTCAGCTTCTCCCGTGGCAACCGTTCCGCCAGGAAGGCGGCAAAGGTCGCCTCATCTGCTTCCGGCATCAGGTAGCGGTGAACCGCAGCCAGACGCACCGCGCTTGGCTTGAGGCCGTCGAGGAAGGTATCGAGCTGCTCCTCGGGGGTCTTGCCGCGATATTTGCGCCAGAAGCGCAGCAGATAGGTCTGCCCCTCTTTGTCGGCAAATTTGGCCAGATACTCCTGACGACGGGGATCCTTGTCATCCTTGAGCAACTGGGCACGATTCCCCTCCTTGTAGAGGCTGTAGCGCACGATATCGCGCATCAGCCGCACAAACGGCAGGTTGATGGACTCGCGCAGCGCGTCGCGGATGGGGGGAATACGCCCGTTATCCTCTCTACGGAAGTTGTTGAAAGTGTGCATGCCGCCACCGGTAAAGAACCCCTCGTTGGGGCTGGCGGAGTATTTGCGATCCAGCGCAGCTTCCAGCATCACCGGCAGGCTCTTGTCCTGAGCCGTCATCAGATAGGAGATGGCCCAGCGGCTGAGATTGTCCTGAGAGACGGCCGCCAGCTTGCGCAGATTCTCGACCGGCATTCCGGCATAGTTGTCGTGCAGCTCCGAGACGATCTCCAGATAGGTGGTCAGCACCCGCAACTTGGCGGTTGAGCCCAACTCCAGCTTGGAGCCTTCGTTGATATCGAACGGTTGATCGGTGTTGTCAGTCTGCACCCGCACCTTGAACCCTTCCGGCGACTTCTCGAACAGGGTGAAGCTGTAGCGCACATCGCCCGTCTTCTCCGGCGAGAGCAGGCGTTCACCAAACAGCCCGACCTGAGCGGCAAACGTCGGGTCGGCCAGCTGTTGCAGATAACGGGAGATTTCGTTCTGCAGCGGCATGTTGAGGCTGGTATCGGCCGTCAGATCCATCCGGTCGAGGTCATAGAGCTGCACCCCGAGCTGACGGCTCAGGCGAGTACGGGCAACCTGCAACCCCTTGTTATTGTTCACCCGAGTGATGGCCGGGGACTGCAGGAAGTCACGGAACGAGATCTTGGCCTTGAGCGCCGCCTCCATCAGCGGTGGCGTGATCATCCCCTCCTGCACAAACAGGCGCAGGTAGCTGTCGGTCAGATCTGCGAGCGACTCACGACCCTGAGCCAGATAGTAGGAGGGACGGCGGTGCGCAATCATCAGCGAGACCACCTGACGCAGGGCGAGCCCCTGCTCGGCCAGCGGTGCATTCTGGTTGCGGGCGGGATCCAGCAGACGGTTCACGTCATCGACGTTGGCACCAAACCAGACCCAGAGACCATCCCCCAGACCATGCACCTCACCATATCCCGGCGCAGCCGAGAGCGGCACCGAGTTGAGGTAAGCCCAAGCGACCAGCTTGCGCGCTTCGAGGGTTTCCGGCCCGAGACGATAGGCCCGCACACTGGCAGAGGCCATCTGGCGGATCTTCTCGGTCGGCGACAGGGTCAGACCATCCGGCGAGTGGCGATACTTCTCCACCTGGGTCGCCAGGGTACTGCCACCGGCAGATTGATCCTGCATATCGAGCGCCTTGCCCACCTGAGAGAGTGCAGCCTTGGCAAAACGGGGCCAGTCGACCGCCGGGTTGGCCAGCGGCTCTTCGTTACTCAGCAGGTCGCGGTTCTCGATAAAGAGCAGCGACTGGATGACGAGCGGCGGAATGGAATCAAAATCCGGATAGTGATGAGTCGGATACTTGAACTGATAGAAGGGCTCGGCGCGGCAGTCGTGCAGCGTCAGTCCGGCCTGCACCTTCTCGGTGTAGGGCACGAAGAAGCCACGACTGGCGTAGTCATAGAGTGCGTCGGAGAAATGCACCTGCTTGCTGACTTCATAACCCCGTTGCAGCAGACGCTCCTGCATCATCGGCAGTTGCACATAACCAAGCCGCTTGTCGAACGGGCCATCCTCAGGGAAGGCAATCTGCTTGCTCTGGCCAGGCTCTACCTGATAGGTGAGCTTGGCGGCATAGCGGGAGATCTCCTGAGACTGCAGCTTCGAGGTTTTCATCTCATAGCCAACCAGAGCGATCACTGCCCCCAGGCACAATAAAAAGAGAAAACAGAACAGCCAACGCCACCAGGGACGACGCTTGCGCTTTGGGTTCCCGTCCGTGGTCTGGACAGATGAATCTTGAGATGCCACTTGTGTCAAATCCGTCTGTTCTGATGCGCCCATATCAGCCCCACCATGGTTGCGCAATTTATTGTGTTTCACTCAAGCTTAGTCTTTTCAAGTCAATGGCTTGAAACTATTGACCGCTTTGTAGTGATGGTAACAGGGCAATTCTAAAAAGGGGAGCCGATTGTTGCAGGAGTGGCAGAGATCCGAGCTGATAACAAAACACCGGCCAGTGGCCGGTGTCTCTTGAGCGAAAGCGGAACGCTTACTTGTGAGAGCTCATGCCCTTCAGTTTGGTGCTCAGCTCTTTACGCTCTTTGGAGAGCTCGGCGTTCTTGATGATGTGATCATCCACGCGCTCTTCATAGTCGGTACGCATGTTGGCAATGATCGCCTGTACATCATCAATGCTCATGCCCGGCTTGATGTAGTCGCTCAGGTTGTCGAGCAGCAGTACGCGCTTCTGGTTGTCACGGATCTTCTTCTCGTTATCCGCAATTTCACGCTTGAGTTTGTTCTGGCGACGGGACATACGCACATATTCCAGTACATCGCTGAAGGTGGACTTGTTTACTTGTTCCATATCGATACCACTGACTTAAGGTTGATAAAAACTGGCCAAGTTACACCTGGAACCGGGCAAACGCGGCGCGGGACAGGCAAACTCAAGATGCCCTTACTCTACCGAGTTATAAGCGAGATACAACCCTAATCACGCTCCATCAGCCGAGTTTGGCCAAAAGTAAACCAGTTCAAACTGGTTGAGGAGTGACCAGAAAAGGGCGGGATTTATAGACAAAACAGCAAGGAGTGAGGGCTTTTTGGCCCAAGATGATAAAACCAAGACTTAA